>JAGQPX010000096.1 GCA_020426505.1 Planctomycetaceae bacterium
GGTGCAACTTTTTCAGGCATCCCAGAGTCATTTAGCCAATCACACAGAGTTGACATTGCAATCACTGTCTCGTCTCGGCAAGTAATTCTGCCCGCCGGTGGCGTATGGTCAAGAAACTGATCCGAAGGTTAGCCGAGTCAGTCAGAACAGAGTCTTCGTTGCAGGGAGACGAAATGACGGGGTTCATCAACCGCTGCGATAGCAGATTCGCGGTGGAACCGATCGCTGATGACATTCGAGCCGGCGGAAAGGCGCACACTCAACCATCATCATTCGTCGATCATCAGACAGCAACGGGCATCAGGCGGCACGTCTGTGAGAGTACCGCAGCAGGCCGCCCAGTCGTTCGCTGCGATGGACCTCGCCTGCTGAACTCCCCCCGGATCCTGCGGTGCGATCAACTGATTGGAGAGTCCCTGATGATTCCGCTCGGCATGGTAGTGAGCCTGCCAGTGCGTCAGTGCCCGCCACAGTGAGCGTTCGCCGAAGAAAATCAGCCGATCGAGACACTCGAACTTCATGCTTCTGAACTGTCTCTCCAGATGAGCATTCAAATCGGGCGACCGAGGCGGCAACACCACCGGCTTCACTGCTGTGTGCTCATCCAGATACCGCCGCAGCGGCACAAACTTCGTGTCCCGATCCAGAATGAGATGCGTCGTCCCGGCCAGAAAGCCCTCGTCATCCGTCAGATTGCGAGCCATCTGCCTGACCCAAGGCGCATCCGGACTGGCCGTCACCCCCGCCACCACAATCTCCCGCGACTTCAACCGCATCGCCACCAGCACATAGAAAGTGATGAGGCCACTCCGCGTCCAGACCTCATCGGCGGGGCATGTGTTCTGTGCGGTTCCCACACATGGCGACCCGGCTATCGCCGTGACGCCATGCCACCCAATGGCCAAACTGTCGTACGACCTGATTCGCTGTCATGATGTGTGCTGACTGATGGTGATGCGCACAATGACAGTCACTCATAATCCCACTTCATCACCCACGGGTCGTTGTAACGGGTTTGGAACTCTTTGAGTTTGGCCTTGTAGGTTTCCAGCACCTCGGCGTGTTGGCTGTCTTCCACGAGGTTGGTGCGTTCGTTGGGGTCGGTTCGCATGTCATAGAGTTCGAAGGCCGGGCGGTGGATATACTCGCCCACCGTCTTCTCGCCGTATGGGGCGTCTTCTCCCTGATGAAACTGCGCCTGCCAGCTGGAGGCGGCCCAGAGGTCGCTCGCGAACGGGTAAGGCAAGCCGTGGGCGATGTTCCAGATCAACTTGTAATTGTCATCCCGCACGACCCGCATCGGATAGTACATCTGAATCTCGTGGAACGTGTGTGAAGCGAAGATGGTCTCGTGGTGCGTCGCGTCCGCATCGCTAAGGATCGGAATCCAGCTCTTGCCGTGGTATGCGTTGATCCCCTTGCGGGGTCCACGGTTCTCCCGGAGGTTCTCGCCGCGCTCCTGCCAGTAGGCGTCCGCGTCGAGCATGTCCTTGGGGGCGTTGGTGTCGTGATCGAGTCCGCCCGCAAAGTCGAGCAGCGAGGGCGTGATGTCGATGTGTGAGATCATCGCGTTGCTGACGATGCCCCGCTGCTCCTCGTAGGGATTGCGGACAACGAACGGCACGCGGAGTCCCCCTTCGTAAACGGTCGTCTTCCCGCCGGCGAAGGCCATGCCGTGGTCCGATGTGAAGACAATGAGCGTTTTGTCGTACAGGTCGGCCTCTTTGAGGATCTCGACCAGCCTCGCGACTCCCTGATCGATGCGGGCACACGACTGGTAATACTGGGCCAGTTCCTCACGCGTCTCGGGCGTGTCCGGCAGGAACGACGGCACGGTCACATCCGCCGGGTCGAAGAACACTTCGTCGACGCCGTCATGGGCGCGGTCATTCGGCTTGTTGCCGAACAGCCGAGTAGGGTGCGTAGTCAACGATGAACGGTGCGTTCAGATCGCGCGTTCAACGGTGAATGGCATTCGACATGCATCTCGCATTGGAACGCACCTCAACAAACCACGACCACGCACCCTACATCACTGTGGATGATCGCGGGGGATCTCG
>JAGQPX010000097.1 GCA_020426505.1 Planctomycetaceae bacterium
AACATCGACGTCTGGGTCGGCGGACTGGCTGAGGACCATCTGCCCGGCTCAAGCATGGGCGAGTTGTTCCAGACAATCATCGTCGATCAGTTTGAACGACTGAGAGACGGCGACCGTTTCTACTACGAGAACAACTTCAGCGGAGCGCTGTTGGAGCAAATCGACAACACGACACTCGCTGACGTCATTCAGCGAAACAGCAACGTCACCGGGCTGCAGGACAACGTATTCTTCGCTCCATCGGTCGAGTATCTCGAACTTGGAGACACAGGTTCCACCAACGTGACGGTTCGCCAACGGCGGGGGAACGTCGAGATCGTTGACAACCGCACACGACAGGTCATCAGCAGCCGCGCCGCGGACGATGTTGAACAGGTCATGATCGTTGGCTCGGACGAAACTCGCGAGCGTGTGCTGGTGCGTCCGCTCGATCCGTCCATCTTACCGGGCGGATTCGTGGTCAGCGGAGGGAACAATCGCGGTGACGTTCTGTCCTTCGGCGGGACGCGAGGCGTGGACACGTTCGATCTGCAGGCAACTCAGGTCGAGATGAACGGGATGCTCACGCAGTTTGCTGACATCGAACGTATCACAATCGATGCCCAACCGAGCGACAACGTCCGGATTGCCGACGATGTGGATGCCCGTGTCGTCGTTCTCGACGACGCGCCTGATCGAGATCGTCGACGTCCGGATCGCACCCGATCGAGTCGTCGATCATCGGCCAAGCTTGTCGACACGAGGGAGCCAGGCCGGTTGCCGCACGCTTTGTCGTCCGACGAAGAGGCAACGCCGGATCGCACTCAAGAACGTCAACGACGCGGACGCAGGCGTTGACGGCCGAATGCGGAGCCGTCGTTGAATGTCTCATGTTTCGCCCGGGGGATTCCCTGTGAACAGTGCTGAACAGCGTTCTGAGAGTGTTGTACACGAACGCTGTCACCGTCGGCTTGGGAGCTGCGCGGATGATAGGTGCCCGGAGCTTACCGGAGCGTGACCCAGGTCGATGTATCTCGTTTCTAAATAGTCGCTTGTAACGATCGTTCCGACACGTTGCATTTGCACCACGTCGGGGATGTCAGAACGAAACGGTCAACCGGCACAAGCCGTGCAGCCATGATTCACCACGATGGGTTGTGGATAGTGGCTGTCTGAGAGAGTACAGCAATCGCTTTGACCAGGCGAACACGGTCCTCAATCCAGAGTCCCCAGCGAGCCGTCACTTCGGTGACGGCTCAGCCTACAACCGGAAGCACCGACTGTCGGTCTTGCCGAGCCAGTTTGGCTGACGACAGAACGCACGCGGGCCGTCCGCAGGCGCTCAATGTCTGCCCACATGTCAACACACGTTTGTTAAGCCCTTTTGACAATCGTGTGTTTGACCGCGCGCGCTTGGCTCGAGATTCTGCGAGCCGCCGCGGGTCACAACCCTCAAGCTTGACAGCGGTTCCGCTTGCTCACTGTCGATGCTTTCTCGCGCGAATGGACTGGCCGGTACGCCATCTGCCTTCCGGGGTCTCAGTTTCGATTGACATGGTCTACTCGTGACGGCGATTTGGTCATCGCCGGGAGTCTTGATCGTGCGGAACGGCAAACACTCTCTCAAAAGAATGGGGACAAACTATGCAGACTCTTTCTCTTCTGTGGAGCGATGAAAACGGTTTCATCGTTTCGGCTGAACTCGTCATCGTGGCGACACTCGTGGTCGTTGGACTGATCGTGGGCCTCAGCGAGGTTCAGCACGCCGTCGTTTCTGAACTGAACGATGTCGGCGATGCCATTGGCAGCCTCAACCAGGGATACCGCTTCTCTGGTTTCCGCAAATTGAAGAATGCCGGCGGTGCCTTGGGCGCCCAGAGCTACGGCTCGCGGTTCGCGGACACGATGGACTCCTGCGATAACGATCAATGCGACATCGACTGCGATCCTCCGCAACCGGAAGTCATGAAGGGTATGGGCGGCGGCGGCAACGACTGAAGCCGATTGCGTTGACTGAATGATCAACTCCGGGGGCGCAACAGTGACCTCGGAGTTTTCTGTTGCGCCGGCGATCATCGCAGCCGGTTGTGAAGCAGAATCCGATCGGCTTACCATTCATCGTTGTTGAAACAACGCCTTTCGATAGTTGAGGATCACTCAGTCATGCCCCGTGTCATCTCCTGTTTGACGAACTGTTACGGTCGGTTCGGCGCTCCGGCAGCAATTGCCAGCGTTCGGTCTGCGGGGATCGGTTACGTTGAGTTGGCGATCAAGACGCAGGGCGTTCCGTCCATCTTCGGTGAAACACCCGTGCTGACGGACCAAAGCGGGGAGCGGGAACTCGACGAAGTCCGGCGACTGCTCGACGAACACAGCGTCATGCTCAGCAGTTGCAATATCACCAGCGGAAACCCACTGGAGCAAGCGACCGTCGAGATCACCAAACGCAAGCTTGACCATGCGGCGGCACTCGGTGTGCGGCTCGTCGTTGCGGGAGCAGGTGCCGCCGAATCGGATCACGATCGGGACGTGTTGTTCGAGCACCTGCGACACATCGGCGACTATGCGGGTGAGCGAGAGATCACCTATTGCTTTGAGACGCATCCGGGTCTGTGCCAGAACGCGGCCGGCATGCTAACGACGATGGAGCGTCTCCAACACCCGCATCTCAAACTCAATTTCGACACTGGCAACATTCTGTATTACAACGAGAGCGCCGACGTGCTCTCTGAACTAAAACGCGTCTTTTCAGATGTCCGTCATCTGCACCTCAAGGACCACACCGGTTGTCCGGGTGAGTGGAGTTTCACCGAATTTGGAAGCGGCGGGGGTGTCGACTTTACCGCCGTTCGCGAAGTGCTCGATCAATGCGGGTACGAGGGACCTTGTAGCCTGGAGATCGAAGGCCGACAGGGAGAACCGGAGTTGACGTGCGAACAAACGCATCAGCGTGTCGTTGCCAGCATGGCGCACCTTTCTCGCTGTGGGTGGATGGCTTCCAAATCGTCGCCGTCTTCGAAGGCATAGGAGTTACAACCCATTCGATCGGAACATGTGGTCCGCCAGGGTGGTCGTGACATTCCTACGATCGGCCTCTGCACATTTTTCACAAGTTGGCGGGTGGACGCACGTTCGGCTCGACGTTTTTCGCCGATTTGCCGGACTTGTCGAAAGTGGCTGGACGACCGATAATCATGAGGGCAACTGACGGAAGTTGTTACGGCAGTAAAGAGTTGAAGAGGCTGCTTGAATGGAGAACATCGAGCAAAGCATACTCTGGCAGATCATGGATGCGTCCATCTGGCAGTGGATTGGCCTGCTTGTTGCTTTGATGATACTCGTGGGATTGATCATTCGGGTCAGGACATTGTTTCGCGAAGATGAGGATTCCACCGCTGTCGATCACCAATTGCTCAGTCAGATCACCGATTTGCACCGCGAAGGTGACCTGACGGCAGACGAATACCGATCCATCAAAGGTCGGTTAATTCAGAAACTGGATGAGCGTCTCTCCACAGAGCCATCCAAAACGGAGGAGTAGCCGACATCCCGCCTTTCTCACAATCCCATCCCAACGGCATCAGCTGCCTAACACTCATGCGGTGCAGAGACGTCCTGTCCTCAGGGCACTCGACCGACTTCGAACAATTCGTCAAGGAAGTCACGACGATTCGCCAGTCAATCACGTTTGCAGGCCGAAGCATGGAGGCGGTTGCAGACATGGCCGTGGGTCGCATTGTCGCCCACAGCTTTTGAAGGAACACCTATGACCTCCGGAAAAGATCAGCCAACCACCAAACGTGGCCCCCAGGGAAAGAAGAACGCGAACTGTTCTTTCTGCCGCAAGAGCTACCGGGATGTCGGGCCACTCGTCGAGGGTCCGGACGACGTCTATATCTGTGGCGAATGCATCGAACTCTGCCAATCGATTCTCGATCAGGAGCGTCGTCGTCGGGGAGAGTCGAAGAGTCTCTTCTCGAAAGTTCCCACGCCTCGTGAGATGGTCTCCAATCTCAATCAGTACGTGATCGGCCAGGACCGGGCCAAGAAGACGCTCTCCGTCGCCGTTCACAACCACTACAAGCGGCTGATGGCCTGCGAGGACGGTGCGAACGACGACATCGAGATCGAGAAGTCGAACGTGATGTTCGTCGGCCCGACCGGCTCCGGAAAGACGCTGTTGGCCCGCACACTCGCCCGGTACCTGCAAGTGCCGTTCGCGATCGGTGATGCGACCACCCTGACCGAAGCGGGATACGTCGGCGAGGACGTCGAGAACCTGCTGCTCAAGCTGCTACATGCGGCCGACTTCGACATCGAGCAGGCTCAGCGGGGCATCCTGTTCATCGATGAGATCGACAAGATCGGCAAGACGTCTCAGAACGTCTCGATCACCCGCGATGTCTCCGGCGAGGGCGTGCAGCAGGCATTGCTGAAAATGCTCGAAGGCACCGTCGCCAATGTGCCGCCGCAAGGGGGACGCAAGCACCCCGAGCAGCAGTACATTCAGATCGACACGTCGAACATCCTGTTCATCTGCGGCGGGACGTTTGTCGGACTGGAGGACATCGTTGCCAAGCGACTTGGCAAGAAGATGATCGGTTTCGGTCAGGCCAACAGTCGCGACGCTGAGGATGAGCGAGAGGAACTGCTCGCCGAGGCGACCGTCGATGACATCCTGGAGTTCGGTCTGATCCCGGAACTCGTCGGACGTCTCCCCGTCCTGACGACCCTGGCGCCACTCTCTGAGCCGGACCTTGTCCGCATCCTGACCGAGCCGAAGAACTCGCTCATCAAACAGTACCAGAAGCTGTTCCAGATGGAGGAGGCGGACCTGCAGTTCACCGATGGGGCGCTCCGAGAGATCGCCAAGATTGCCAAGGCGAAAGAGACCGGTGCCCGCGGACTGCGGAGTGTCGTCGAGCAGGTGATGTTCGACATCATGTTCGAACTCCCCGAGCAGGAGCGTGGTCGCAAGTACCTCGTCACCGAGGAGATCGTACGAGGCGAATCCGAGCTCTTCCCGGCCGACGGCTCCGCTGCCGCCTGAGTGACAATTGCCACCAACTGATTGCACGAACCCACAGGCCCCAGCCTGTGGGTTCTTTTGTTGGACGAAGCATCATTCCCCTGAGGAGTGACCACATTCATGAAGGTCGAATTTCGCCCGGCCGTTTCGGAGGATGCGCCTGTTGCGGTGCCGCTGATCTACAGCTCGGGACCTGCCGTTCTGGAATACGCGTTCACGCTCACGAAGTCGAGATCGGCCCTCGGCTTCCTCGAGTACGGCTTTCGGGATGGAGCGGGTGAGATTGGATATCGCAATCACATCGCGGCCGTGCATGACGGACAAGTTGTCGGTGTCGGAGCCTGCTTTTCGGGCGACAGTTCGTTCCGGTTCCTGCTCTCAGGCATCCGACAGGTGTGGTCGCACTATGGAGTGCTCCGTTCTCCCGCGATCATCCGTCGGGCACTCAAAATGGAGAGTCTGATCAAGCCACCGGACGGGACGATGCACTATATCGGTCATCTGGGCGTGCCACGCGAATGGCGGGGGCGCGGAATCGGGAGACAACTCGTCGAACATTTCCTCGACATCGGCAGGCATGCCAATCGTCCGGTCGCCGTGCTCGATGTCTCTGTTGAGAATGAACGGGCCCAGTCGCTATACGAGCACATCGGCTTTCGTGTCACCGAGGAACTCCAGTCGACACTCCCCGGCGTCCCCGATCACCGACGGATGGAAATGCGGATCTGACAGAAATTGTGCAACGGACAGATTCGATGTCCCAAACCGACGGCTCTGCCGTCGAGCTGCACCGCCAGCCCGCCTTAATTCCAGTTGAATCGACTGACGCGTCGAGACGGATTCGTCACCGATTCGATAACGCCGCGTCCTCAAGAATCATTGAATTTGAGACGTGCGATGTCTCCGGCGCGAGGACCGTGTCGACAAGGAAGTGTAGCAGTCTTCTCAGCGATGCCGGCTCGACGTTGCGGGCGAACTCTGATGCCTGTTCGCGTGCATTGTCCACAATCTCTTCGGCTCGACGAAACGCTCCCAACTCGACAAACAACTCCCGCAGCTTCGATAATCTTTGTTGGTCATTGCCGCACATCTCGTAGATCTCACGCAGTTCTTCCCGTTGCAGTTCACTCGCCTCGTCCAGTGCCAGGGCAAGGAGAACCGTCGGGCGGATGGCGAGGGCGTCCTGTCCGGCGACAAGTTTGTTGTCCGCGTCACCGTGCCAGTCCTTGAGATCGTTGAGCACCTGAAATCCGACCCCGAGATGCTCCGCGAATCTCGGAATCATCGAGGCATAGGCGTCGACGGGACCGGCCATTCTCAGCCCGGCGAACAACGCCGCCTCGAACGCTGGTGACGTCTTGAGAGCGTAGATTTCCAGTGCGTCCTCAATTTGAATGGTCCAGTCCGGCGAGTTCTGCCACGCCATCTCGGCCCCTTGACCGTCACACAATTTGATGTGGGCATCGGCCATGCTGTTGACGATGTCGGCTGCGACGTCCGCTCCCAGTTCCTCACGACAGGCATTGACGAGTCGGTACCCCAGCCCAATGAGGTAGTCGCCAATGTTAATGGCCGGCCCCACTCCCATGATGCGATGCAATGTCTCGCGACCGTAACGAAACTGGTCGTCGTCCTGAATATCATCATGCACGAGCGACGCCTTGTGGAACGCCTCAATGGCCACCGCCACGCGGCACACGTCGGTCGGGAACCGTGCTGGTGATTCGGTTCGGTCCAGAGACTCGTTCTCATTCTCGATGCTCGTCAGAGCATCATAGGCGGCGAGCGTGATGAACGGCCGAAATCGCTTGCCGCCGTGCTGCAGCCAGTCGTAGGCGATGGCCTCGGTCTGTCCGAGTGGTGATGCGGCGGCTTGCCGTGTGGTGCTGCGCTGACGTGGCAGCAACTGCTCAAAATCGTCAGCGAAAAGTTGATTGGCCGCCTGCACCAGAGAAACGAAGGCCTCAGCCTCACATGCAGCGTTGGGCTCAAATGTCTCTAACACTTCGTCGACCGTGATTCCGTCCAGTTGCGTTCCGTCTTCCCATTCGTGCAGGGGGATTGCGTAGGAGGGGATTCTCACGACGAGCACCTTCTCGTTGGCCCGCTCCAACTCATCGAGGTTGGCGATGCCGATGATGCCTTCGAGTTGACCTTCCAGGATTGTCTTCAGGACCGCGGTTCCACTTGAGGTCATCAGCACCTGATAACCGAGATCGAGCGCCGTCTGACGATACTGCTCAAGGGCGCACGCGGCACATTGTTCTGCTTCGGATTCCGTGTCACCGGTTGCTGCATCGCATTGATCTGCATGTTCCACATCGTCTGGCAGGAGCAGCAGTCGGCGATCGAAGGGGGTTGCGAGAAAACGCTGCCGCCAAAACGCATTGCCGAGCCAGACCATCGCATAGCCCAGATGTTCCTCCGACAGGCCTAACTCACCGAGCAGTTTTTCGCCGGTGAATCTCAGTTCATCCGTGTTGCAGGGACGGGATTGATCCAGCATGGCGGCGTGCAGACCTGTTGCCTGTCGAATCCGCTTCCGCACGGCCGCATCTCGGGGGACAACCTTGATCCGGCTCGTCGAGGCAGCGACGTCGGAAGACTCTCGGTCATCTGCGTGATAACGTCCGTTTCGCTCGCTGTTGACGTGGACAGGCACCTGCCCGGCCTCACGCTCAGCATGACGACCTGTATCGTTCGACGGTGCTTCCTCGGAGTAGTTCATCACTTCCATGCTCGATGCGAGCTCACAGGTCGACAGTCAGCGATTAGGGAGGAAACACGGATCTCGTCGAAGTGGATTTCGGTCCCTCGACCGAGGAAACCGCCTCATTCGTCAATTTCAAATACCAGATTAACATAACCGGGCGGTCAGAAAACTGATAGCGACCCGTCCGCGATGAGAACCGGAGAAAAGTCGAGCAATTCACACGGAAAACCTGCGAAAGCGATCAGATCGACCACAAGTCGGCGATCAGTCAATTCCGGAGATCGGCCGCGACGGCTGCGAGTCCGTTGAGATTGGCTCGGAGACTTTCCTCGGCGTCCAATTCGCTGCGGTGATCGAGGATGCCGATCGGTCCGTCGTATCCACTGTCGACGACAGTTTGGAGCATCTTCCGTTCATGCAAGCCCGAGCCAATCGGCAGGATTTTGTCCCGACCACTGGTGACGACAGCCTCATCCGCCATTCCGTTGATGTTGAGACACAGAATATAAGGCTGCATCAGTGCCAGTGACTCGGCGAAGTCGTCGATGTGTCCGTGTCCATGATGAAAGTTGTAGACGATGCCGACATGCTCCGTCTGATGTGTGCGGCGAAGTTCCTCGCAGACCGCGACAAGATTGGCCGGCTCTCCGCCCCATCCTCCGTGATTGTACAGTCCCAGTGAAAGCCCCAGTTCGTGCGTTCGTTCGACCAGCGATCGAAGAGACTCAGCGGCAGCCAACACTCTTTCCTGTTGAGTGTCCGCTTCCGGCGAAGGACAGGTGATCCAGACCTGCGGGCGGATGCCGTACTTCTTCACCAGAGGACGGAGACTCTCGTGCCAGCTCCAGAACGCGAAAAACTCCAGCCCACGCTGCTGATACTGCTGAATCTCCTCCTCGAAAGTCGACACATGTTCCTGCCGCCAGTCGTAGGCGACACGCTTCATCCCTAACCGCGACACCATCTCCGCCCGCTCAGCCGGTCCACGCTGCTTTGCATCAAACGGCACGATGCACCACGCAACCAGACGGTCGGGTGCGAACAACGCCTTTACGCGGTCCTTGGAATCCGGCTCGTCTGAGACGCCAGGGGAACAGGTGATAACGCACAGGATGGCGATGATCATTCCACCCATCCGCAGCATTCCGAAGGCGATCACACCGCCACGTCGCGAGAAGCGTCCATCGGTGTCCATGTTTTGCATTTGTCCCCTCCCACGAATCGTTTCCACATATAACGTCGCTCTCCAATGTGACACCACGTGTGGAAGATGACCAGTCTGTTGTCACCCTGACGTGTCGTTGCGAGGCCCTATTGGTTCAAGGTCCGCTCGCCCGACGGGCCGATCTGAGCAATTGTCGATTGCCGTCGGTATATGTTTTGCTGAGATGTGCTTACGATATGGGCACCTGTTGCCCTCTGGCCGTTAACAACACACGCAATCTGCGCTCACTATGACACCCAAAGAAGTTCTCGCCCTTTGTCGCCAGGAGGAAATCCAGGCCGTCGATCTGCGTTTCATGGATTTTCCGGGGACTCACAAGCACTTCACGGTCCCTGTAAAGGCATTGACGGAAAAGAGTTTTGACGACGGATTTGGGTTCGACGCATCGTCCATGCCGGGCTGGCAGGCGATCAACGAAAGCGACATGCTCGTCGTTCCGCAGGCGGAAACCGCGGTCGTCGACCCCTTCATGCAGGCCACGCTCGGCATCACCTGCAACATTCAAGACCCCATCACCCGGCAGGATTATGCCAAAGATCCGCGCAATGTTGCTCGCAAGGCACAGGCGTATCTCGAGTCGACCGGCATCGCCGACACCGCCAACTTTGGACCCGAAGGCGAGTTTTTCGTGTTCGATGACGTGCGTTTCGATCAGAACGAACACGAGGGGTACTATCACGTCGACAGCGTTGAAGGGCAGTGGAACCGGGGCAAACCGATTAACGGACAAGCCGGAAGTCCCGGGTATCGCATTCGACGCAAGGATGGATACTTCCCGACCCCTCCGTCGGACACGTTGCAGGACCTCCGCACGGAGATGATGCTGACGCTCGAAGCGTGCGGCGTCGAGGTCGAAGGGCAGCACCATGAGGTCGCAACGGGCGGTCAATGCGAAATCGACATGGCCTACGCGCCGCTGCTCCAGGCAGCCGATCGTCTCCTGCGGTTCAAGTACATCGTCAAGAACGTTGCTGCCCGTCACGGCAAAACCGCGACCTTCATGCCCAAGCCGCTGTGGAACGACAACGGCAGCGGGCTCCACCTGCACTTCTCTCTCTGGAAAGAGGACCAGACGCTCTTCGCAGGATCGGGCTACGGCGGACTGAGCGAGATCGGCATGCACGCGATGGGGGGCATCCTCAAACACGCACCCGCACTGTTTGCGTTCTGCTGTCCCACCACCAACAGCTACAAACGTTTCGTGCCGGGCTATGAGTCGCCGATCAATCTGACCTACAGTTTCCGCAACCGCTCGGCTGCCATTCGCATCCCGGTCCAGAGTGCCAGTGCATCACATAAGCGGTTCGAGTTCCGGTGTCCCGATCCGTCATGCAATCCGTACCTCGCCATGTCCGCGATCCTCATGGCAGCAATCGACGGCATCCAGAACAAACTCGATCCCGGCCCGCCGCTTGATAAGGACATCTACGATCTTTCCCCCGAAGAACTGGGTGAGTTCCCGAAAGTCCCCAGCGGCCTCGAGGTCGCGCTCCAGGCTCTAAGAAACGACCACGACTTCCTGCTTCGGGGGGATGTCTTCACCGAAGACGTCATCGACACCTGGATCTGGTTCAAGCAAACCCACGAAGTCAACGCCCTGCACGAACGCCCGCACCCCTGGGAATTCGCGATGTACTACGACGTGTGAGATGTCGTTGGCACCCACTCGTCCACTGTCGTTCGAACGTGGGCATTGATGAGCCCCTCCAGGACGATAAGGCCGGGATAGAAGTTGGCGGACGACGTCTTCACTGTGATAACAGCACGCTCCTGGTAGTTCGTCCAGATGTGGAACAGACCGTCTCGAATCTCGAAGTCGGTGATGGTGTCGTACGGAACGACCGCCAGTTTGGGACTGGACAGCAATCGCCTCGGGCGTGTGAATTCCAGCACCTCGTCGCAGAACCACAACTCGGGCGTCCATTGGACACGGCGAGTGCGTGCGAACGAACGAGCCATCCGATGGGCGATCACTTCAGACACCCGCTCACGTAACAGTTCCAGTTCCTCGTCAGAGTTTCGAACGGTTGTTGAGAAAAAGATCCCCCGCCCCTGTTCTCTCGACCGGTCCGCGAAGACAAACGTGTACGTCGTGCCGGTGTACCTCCCCTGCGAGTGATTGCGGCGAGACTCGAAGGAGAAGACATCGATACTCGAAAAGGGCAACTCCATGCGTGAGGTGATCGTCACTCGCTCCAGGCCATGTTCATAACAGCAGAACCGGATCCGACGGACCCGAAACGCGCCGATCAGGCAAAGCACGCTGACGATCGCAAGCAATACCCCAAGCACGATCCCGACCGGCTCGAGCTTCGCGATTGAGATGAGCAGTGTCACGAGACTGAACACGGCAATGATCATCCCGAGGACCAGAAACAGAATCATCGCGACCGGACCGGAACTCCGCTCGAAGAGAATCCGCCCCAGTGGACTCGCCGGGTGAGGTTTCTGGGCGACGACGTCGGTCGGGTGAGATGGCCTGGAAGGCATCGACAGCAACCGGGGAAGCAGCCATCCGTTACGCGTATTCATCGGGAGACGAACCACCGCACGCGGATTGCCTTCCGTCCAGATGCGAACCTCCTGTCCGATCGTCTCCACAGCGGTGATCGATGCCAACGGCAGTAAGGACTCCGTCTTCGCCACATTGACGAACAGATTCTCTCCGTCGAGCCGCCACATCTCGCCGGCGATCGGTTCGCCCCGCGACAGCAAGTCGTTCGCCCGTGCGGCGAGTTCGTCACTCAGCCGATCGACGACTTCTTCGAGCGGATCGGTCCCACCGGGAGGAACTCGGGTCGTTAATCGCACAGTTCGACGACCATCGGACGTTTTCACACCAATGCGATAGTCATTCAGTTCTGCGACCAGTCGTCCGGCCGCGTGATGCTGCCCCCGATGGATTGTCAAGTCGACGACGTCGCCGGGAGAGAACTCCACTGTCCCCAGACGGCCGATGACGCGGACTTGCTCCCCGTCAAACTCACACCATCGACGGCCGCGCACGATCACGATGCCGGACACGGTCGCCCAGACAAAACACGCGATCGCTCCGCAGCCAATCATCATGGAAAGAAACCGGGCCACCGGCAGGAACGCCAGGAACGAGAGCATCGCCAGACTACCGAGAATCACCGGCAGCCAGAACCACCAGACACGGTAGTGCGTCCCCACGTTAACGCGAGGAACCGGATTGGCTGACGAGTCGCTCAAAGAGGTGTACCCCGTGATGCTGACGAACGGGTGCAGAATCAGTTTCCTGTTCCTGAATGATTTTGCATGAGGCCCCTTTCTTGCAAGTCTGAATTCGATTCAACAGAACTGGGCATCACTCCGCGAGCGTCTGACGGGCATGTCCTCATTCATCAAATCACCCGATTGGTTGTGACGATGGATCGCATCGCTACAATGCGTGAGCAACTCTCCCAATCAGTGCATTCATCGGAGGTGACGGTTGATGTCAGGCTCACGCAAGACACCTTCTAGCGGCCCCGGTCTGAGGGCCCCATCGGCCCCGCAGGCCAATTCGCACTCAACTGACCCACCACGATCAGGCTTTAGCCGTCGCTCGTTCCTCAAGGGGTCCGGAGCCGCTGTTGCTGCCACCGCGATCGCCACCGGGGCAGAACAGGCAACGGCGGATGACGAGCAGCAGATCACCAGTGGTCCGGAAAAGATCACACTCAACGTCAACGGCGAGAACCGCACCGTCACCGTCGAGCCACGTACGAGTCTGTTGGAAGTGCTGCGGGACCAACTCGGCCTCACCGGCTGCAAGGACCTGCAGGACATCTACGTCGACGGGGCGGATACCGTCATGGTCGATGGGAAAGCGACCTATGCCGGCACGACCTTCGCTCTGAACGTCGAAGGCAAGGCCATCAGAACGGTCGAGTCCCTGCGGGACGGTCGGAACATCGACCCGGTCATTGAAGGTTTCGTGAAGCACGACGGCATGCAGTGCGGCTACTGCACACCCGGCTTTGTGGTCGCGACACGGGCATTCCTCGATCAGAACCCGACTGCGACTCTCGAAGACGTCCAGAAAGGACTGGGCGGCAACATTTGTCGTTGCGGCACTTACGACGGCATCACCAAGTGTGCTCTCGAACTCGCGAAAGGAGGTGCCTGATGGTCGACCTCAAAGTTGAATGGAAACCCCGGGACGAGAACACGGTCTTCAACAAGCCCACAGAACGTCTGGACGGCATCGAAAAGGCGTCCGGATTTGCGAAGTATTCGACCGACTTCACCGGCGACGGTTCACTGCACGCCCGACTGCTGACATCGCCTCACGCTCATGCGAAAATCAAGAGCATCGATGTCGAGCCCGCGAAAAGCGTCCACGGAGTACGAGGTGTCTACGTCTTCCCTCAACGGGCTCCCGAAGGTGATACGCTGTACGAGATCAACTGGGAAGGCGAAGTCATCGTCGCCGTTGCAGCGGAGACGCCGGCCCAGGCTGCCCAAGGGGTGAAGGCCATCAACATCGAATACGAAGTGCTGGAGCACTTCGTCGATGAGGCTGATCTGGAGGCGGCAGAGAGGATGGATCGCTCGATTCCGGGTCGTCGAGTGAGTGTCGACGGCGACGAGGATCAACTCGAAAACTTGCTCAAGACGGATGCTCCCGTGCATCACCAGGGACGCTACGGGATCCACACGATTACCCACTGCTGCCTCGAGCCTCACGGCTCCACTTGCAGTTGGAATGGTGATGACAAACTGGACGTCGAACTTTCGACGCAGAACGTCTCCGGCACGGGCGGGCAGTTCGCCGGAGCACCTGAGATTGGTATCGACGCTGCCAACGTGACCGTCCACTGCGACTACATCGGCGGAGGATTCGGGTCCAAGTTTGCAGCCGACGAGTGGGGCATTGCCTGTGCCATCCTCGCTAAGCAGACAGGCAAGCGAGTGCAACTGCATCTCGATCGGGGTACCGAACTCAAGATTGCTGGGACTCGCCCCTCCGCCTTTGCGGATGTCACGATCGCTGCATACGAAGACGGGACAATCGCCGCTTGGGACAGCCATCACTGGGGGACCAACGGCATCAAAGGTGGCACCGTCTCACAGGTGCCGTATGTTTTTCAGCCGGGACATAGTCGAGTGCGGACGACCGGACTGGTCACCAACACAGGTCCCACCCGTGCCTGGCGAGCTCCCAATCATCCTCAGGCGTGCGCACTGACCTGCACGGCCATCGATGACCTTGCCGCCAAGTTAGAGATGGATCCGCTTGACCTGTTCATGAAGAACGTCGGACTCGCGACAGGTTCTCAATCGCAGAATCCTGTCGAGGTCTACACGGGAGAGATGGAAGTCGCTGAACGTCTCATGGACTGGAAGGCTAAGTGGAAGGGCCGCGGACAATGGGATGACAACGGCTGGAAACGCGGTCTCGGGATGGCTCTGCACACTTGGGGCGGACGTGCGGGCGGCGGGTCCTGCACGATTAAGGTCCACCCGGACGGCACGATCGAGACTTTCGCTGGGACTCAAGACTTGGGAACCGGCACTCGAACCTGCATCGCACAGGTCGTCGCCGAGACCTTCGGAGTCCCGCTCGCTACTGTCCGAGTGAATATCGGCTCCAGCAAGTATCCCCAGTCGGGTGCATCCGGCGGAAGCACGACGATCGGCGGCGTGAGTGGTCCGCATCGTCGGGCAGCACTGGATGCGTTGGGCAAGATCTTCGACAAGGTTGCCGCCAAGTACAATGTCGATGCAACTCAGCTCGCAGCCAAAGATGGCATGATCGTGAATGGCGACGCGGAAGTCTGCTCATGGCAGCAGGCTGCCAGCCTCGTCGGTCCGATGGGCCTCGAAGTCATGGGCGAGGGCCCGAAGGATGACGGCCTGACCGCCGACGGAGCGGGTGGCGTGCAAATGGTCGATCTTTCCGTCGATCCGGAGACGGGCCGCGTAAAGATCAACAAGTACGTCGCCGTCCAGGACATCGGCACCATCGTCAACCATCAACTCGCCAAGAGTCAGGTGCTCGGCGCGATGATCCAGTGCATCTCCTACGGACTCTCCGAAGAGCGGATCATGGACAATGCCTCGGGGCGGTTCATCAATGCCAACCTGCGGGACTACAAGCTGCCGCGACTCGGTGACATCGGCGAATTGGTCGTCGAGTTCTACGAGCCGGACAGTCAGTACAACAAGGGGGTCGTCGGTCTCGGCGAGCCGCCAGTCATCTCCGGCGGGGCGGCCATCTCCAACGCGGTCGCTAATGCGATCGGCGTGCGGGTCCCCACGATTCCCCTCACCCCCAAACGCATCCTCGATGCCTTGGCCAACGCCTGAAAGGAGGCTGACCGATGAATCCCTTCGAGTATGCCCGACCAGAATCCGAAGCCGAAGCCGTCGCATTGCTGGCTGGCGAAGGCACAACCGTCCTCGCCTCAGGGATGGACCTCATGCCCCTGCTGCAAAAGAGCGTTGTCGCGACGTCGCGTGTGGTCGACATCAGCCGTGTCGACTCCATGCGTGGCATCGACCCGGTCAACGGCGGCGTGACGATCGGCGTCCTCTCCACTTTGGAGGACATCGCCTACAGTCCTTTGCTCACGGAGTACCCGTCACTCAAGGACGTGACCGAAGGCATCCGTGCCATTCAGGTTCAGCAGAACGGCACTCTGGGTGGCGACCTGTGTCATTTGCCCAACTGCTGGTACTTCCGCAGTGGATATGGATTGCTGGGACGTGATAATGGCAAGTCGCTGCCGGAGATTGGTGACAATCGCTATCACGCCATCTTCGGCAACAGCGGACCGGCCAAGTTCGTCAGTGCCTCACGTTTCGCACCCGCTCTCATCGCCTGGGGGGCTCAGGTCCGCATCACGGGTCCCGAGCCGAACGCCGAGAAGTGGCTTCCATTGGAGCAGTTCTACCACACACCCAAAACTGATCGGCAGGGCGTGACGGTGCTCGAACCGGGACAGTTGCTCACCCATGTCTGGCTGCCGCCTGCCGAGTTGCAGGTGAGTGCGACGTACGAGGTCTTGGAGATGAAGGGGCTCGACTGGCCGCTCGCCTCCGCCGCTGCGACACTCGATCTCGACGATGCCGGTCGCGTCCGCAAGGCGACGATCGTGCTTGGACATGTCGCCCCGACGCCGTGGCTGAGTCTTTCGGCTGCGGATGTGCTGGTCGGTCAGCCGGTCACACCGCAACTGGCCCACGCGGCTGGCGAAGCGGCGGTGGCTGAGGCGACGCCGCTGTCTGAGAATGCTTACAAGGTCCGGCTGGCACAAACGTCAGTCAAACGGGCGCTGCTCAAAGCGACCAATCAACTGGAAGGAGGGTTGTGAGATGCCACTCGAACTTCACGTTTTGAATCATCCGGATCGCTGCCGTTGTCTGCTCTCGAAGGGCCTGTACATCAACGCTGGTCTGGAGCCGGGCAAAGAAGCGACCGGCGACGGCAACTACTGGTGCGCAAAGACCCAGACCATCTACGGTCCCGACCGGCAGATCTGCGACCGCGAGGAGTGTCTGAACCACGATCGTACATGTTACGAAGCGCCATTCTGACATAATAGTGTCGGGCGTTTCCCGACGTCTCCATTCATCGCTTGCGGATTAGCGAAACTCCATCGACTGTGCATGTCGACAGAGCGCCTCTAATCCGCAAGCGTTTTTGTTGATCCATCCGTCGATGTGAATCAATCGGGAAAACCCGCTTGACGTTCTCCTGACTGAGGGTGAGAATCGACGTGTGACGTCGAATGTCACCAGTATTCGTCTGATTCCCGTGGAGAGGACATAGCGATGCGTATCCCGGCACTGGCGGCCCTGTTTTCGGTTGTGTTTCTTGGATCTTCCCTCGTCGAAGCCGTGGAGATTCGCGGCCAGTATCTCGAGTCCCGCACCTGCGATGTCTACACCGGGCCATGTTTCGCCAACGGCGAGATGGGCCTCGTCGGTAAAGAGGCCGTGATGGCCTGGAAGGTCGAAGAGGGAAGCTGGAACGGCACGTCGCTCGAAGGGCTGAGCGTCGCGGTCGTGCTCAAGGCGGAGGGCACGTTGGGGGACGACGGCATCTTTCCCATGCGAGCCGGGCACATCAAATCGGTCATTCTGGTCGACGAGCAGGCGAGTGACGAGCAGCATCTGGCACTTGTCGATTTTGCCAAAGATGCAGCCGCGAGATACACCGACGACATCACCCGCGTCGACCGCGTTCCGCTCTCGTTGGAGAACGATTATCACAGCGTCGAGGGCGTATTCAAGGCGGGTGACCTCGCGGAGATCCACACCCGCAAGCTCGATGACGGCGACTGCATCTGCACCAACGAAATGGTCTATTTCCAACCATTGACCGATGTCCGTTACGCAACACCGGCCTACACACTCAAACAGAAGTACGACGGCGAAGGCCTGAACTGCCGATGGAGCAATGAAGGCTCGCGAAGCGCCTTCATGGCCATCTTCAAAAAGTGACCGACAAGTCCGTTCCTTTGATCACGCACCTTTTCCCCGACGAGTCTGCATGAAGTCCTTCACTGTCACGATTGTCGGTCTGTTCGCAACACTTTCTCTCGCAGGCAGTCTGTTTGCGGCCGACTACACACTCGAAGCAACCGACACAAAACCGAAAGACCTGCCCGAGGCGGTCGCGAACCTGCTCGCGAGTGAGGGGCACCACATCGTCAGCCCGAAGGGGCCGCTGTGCGATCTCTGGCTGGCAAAGTCGCTCGCCTCGAAGGATGCCTTCAAACCGGACCTGCGGGTGAAGTACCCGATGCAAGTCGGTGCGCTCATCGGCGTGCTTGAGGTGAAGAAAGGGCCTGAGTTCACCGACTTCCGCGATCAGGTCATTCTACCGGGACTTTACACCCTGCGTTACGGTCAACAACCGCAGGACGGAAATCACGTCGGCACGAGTGAACTTCGTGACTTTCTGTTGGCCCTGCCAATCGAAGACGACGAATCGACGGACACACTCGACAACGAACAGGACTTGCAGGAGATCAGCGCCATCGCAGCCGGCTCATCGCATCCGGCGATCTTCGCCTTGCTGCCCCCGGAACAGCAGGAAGAGAAGTCGTCGCTCACGCATGAAGAGGATCACGACTTTTGGATTCTGCAAACCTCAGCGGGCGAGGAGAATCCGGTCGTGTTGCGACTGATCATCGTCGGGATCGGCGAAGAATGAAGCCTCTTCCGCTCCCGCGCCGCAGAACTCCAGTGATGTTCAGCCGCCCCGTCGAATTGTTCGCTGTGCTGGGATTGATCAGTTTACTCACGTTTTCCCCCGATGAGATGATCCTCAGCGACGACTCAGTTCCCGTCGCGGATGAGCAAACTGACGAAACGACAACCGAGCGGGAATTGTTTACTGGCAAGGTCGTGCTTCTCAAAGATGCACTTGCGGAGCGTGACCTGCGAGTCGCCGAGGAGATGGCCGACCAGGCGGTGCTGGAGACGCCGGAGGGCGACCTCATTCCGATCCTTGCCGACTGGCGAGGCCGCGCGTTCTTTCAGGACGAACGGCTGCGGGATCGCAAAGTCGAGTTGGTCGCCTACCGCCGCGAGCATCTGCCCTACTTACAGGTGTTGATGGTCTTTACGTTCGACGAAGACGGCACACGGCAGTACACCGATTACTGGTGCGACGTCTGCTCGATCCCTATGTACGAGATCAAGGCGTGCGAATGCTGTCAGGGGGACATTCGCCTCAGGTTCCAGCCTCAGGACCTGCCGAACTACCTGCATCTCAGCGACTCGACCGAGTAGCCGCGCTCACGCCGGTTGCGGCTGACGGGCGTCGATGGTTGCCAGTGACGATGCGCTGAGCTGACGTGCATCGCGAGTTTCGAGAATGACGTGACGCAGTCGATCAGGACGAACGACGGCAGGCAACCTCAGGAGCTCGTCGCCGTTGGCTCTCAGCAAGACCAGATCGCCTGCGTGGTAGAAGCTCTGTCCATTTTTGACGTCGATCGCGATGTCGTCAATGTTCGCAATGTTGGCCTGCCCTTTTAGGCTTTCACCGATCGCAGCGATCACTTTGATCGATTGAGTGCTGATGACATAACGATCTCCGAACAGTTTGAAGACCGCGTATCCCGCCAACGCCAGCGGCGCGAGTGGCAGTCCAAACAGGAGGTAGGAGAGTTTGACGCCCGCAATCCGAATCGGGATCGAGTCGCAAATGGAACCAATCAGCCGTCCGATGCCGGACGCAGAAATCGAGGGGTACACAGTCTCCAAGACCGACTCTCGTCCGGCATAGACGCCGGAAATCGCCTGTGGCTTCACAGCAGGCATTGTTGTTTGACTCCACTCAGTCAGATCAGGGAATAGACGCTTCGCGAATGAGGCCACAGGCTATCACAGGCACGAGTTGGCTGCCAGCCAATCACCGTCGGCTGGCAGGAAGGATTGACGGTCGAATCGCGACCGCAAATGGCTGATGCTATACTGACTCTACTGCCGCCGTTTCTCTCACCTCGGACAGCTCTCGATTACAGCGATTGAGCAAGTCATCGACCCCAATGTCAGGTGTGCACAATGTCCAAAAACCGAGTGATCCAGCCTCGTCAATACGGTGTCGATCGACGAACCTTCCTGAAGTACGTTGCGTCAGTCTCCGCAATCCCTGCCATTTCATATCAGTCTACCGTTGTGGCGCAAGACCGCGTGCGGTTCGAGTCGGACCCGTTCTCGTTGGGAGTGGCATCGGGTGATCCGTCGTCTGATGGAGTCGTGATCTGGACACGGTTGGCGCCGGAACCATTGGCGGGAGGCGGGATGCCTCCCGAACCTGTCCTGGTGAAATGGGAGGTTGCGGAACGGGAAGACTTTCGTGAGATCGTTCGTTCCGGGACGGCTGTGGCGCCCCCCCAATTGGGGCACTCGGTACATGTCGAGCTTGATGAGCTTGAGCCGGATCGCTGGTACTTCTACCGCTTTCATGCGGGGGACGCGACCAGTCCGGTGGGGCGGACCCGGACGGCACCGGCGGTTGAGGTGATGCCGGAGCGGATGAAGTTCGCATTCACTTCATGTCAGCACTACGAGTATGGCTACTTCAACGGATATCCCCACATGCAGGAGGAGGACCTGGATCTGGTCATTCACCTGGGCGACTACATCTACGAGTACGCCGGCGCGGAGAACAAACCTCGCAAGCACATGGGTGGGGAGATTGTGAGTCTGTCCGACTATCGCACGCGGTACTCGCAGTACCGGCTCGACGACACCTTGCAGGAAACGCATCGTCGGTTTCCCTGGCTGGTGACGTGGGATGACCACGAGTTCGATAACAACTATGCCAACCTGGTGTCGGAGGAAGAAGGAGTCTCTCCCGAAGAGTTCCTGGCACGCCGCATGAATGCGTATCAAGCTTACTATGAGTTCATGCCCCTGCGTCGCAGCGCCTTTCCGCAGGGACCGCACATGAAGCTCTACCGCAACTGTTTGTACGGTCGTCTTGCCAACTTCCATGTCCTCGACACCCGACAGTATCGCACCGATCAGCCGAATGGCGATGGCGAGAAACCGATGGAGGGGAAAGTCTTCGATCAGAAAGCGACGATGCTCGGCCGCAAGCAGGAGAACTGGCTGATGCGGAGCATGTTGCAGTCGAACTCCGTCTGGAACGTGCTCGCTCAACAGGTGATGATGGCCCCGGTGAACCGAGGCGATGAGAATCGCGATAAATTCAGCATGGATCAGTGGCCCGGCTATGAAATCAGCCGTCGCCGCCTGCTAAACTTCTTCGACGCGCGACCGGGCATGAACCCCGTAGTGCTGACGGGAGACATTCATGTCAACTGGGTCAACGACCTGTTGCTGGATTTCACAAACTCGAAGTCCCCCATCGTGGCGACAGAACTCGTCGGTACCGCGATGACCTCCGGAGGTAACGGCGGCAACAACATCCCGGAATTCGAACGAGCCGCCGCGAACAACGACTTCGTACGCTGGTACAACTCCAATCGAGGATATGTCTCCTGCGAATTGACCCCCACTAAGTGGACGACCCACTTTCGTGCAACACCATACGTCGACAAACCGGGTTCCCCGATACAGACCCCTGCTTCATTCGTCATCGAAGCGGGTCAACCCGGTGCACAAAAGGTGTGAGGGAGCGTTGACCGATTTCAGGGTCTCGGCGAAAGCCGGAGCGTCTGACCTTCGATCTCATATTGGAGACCGACGGGCTGGCAGACGGCCTGGAAAAACTCGTCCGCAGTCGCCTGTTCGAGATTGAGGGTGATCTTCTCGTTGAGACTGACGCCGGCAGCGCGAAGAGCGGCTGGATCGTATTCGATCTGAGTGCCTTGTGATTCCAAGGTCCGTAATATGGCGCCGACCGCGGCTTGCTCGGTTTTGAGGGTGAACGTTCGATTCCGCAGCGGCACCGACACCGGCGTTGGCGTCGCGGAATCTTCCTGTTCGGGTTTGAGGAGAGATGCGATCCGTTCGTGTTCGCCAACGGTCGCGATAACGCTGAGTCGCCCCTGCCGATAAGCGACCTCCGCCAATGGCACAACCTCAGGTAGGATGGACTTCATCTCGGCAAATCGCTTGGCATTTACGGAATGGGTCCGCTCGATCGTCTGGCGACCATTAGCGGGGACAAGTTGGACGGTTAAGAAGTCGTCACTCCATTGGCAACTGAGCTCGAATTGACCAGCAACCAGTGTCAGCGCCTCGATCGCACTCACATCATTCATGACACCGGCCGCCCAGAGGTCGTGAGGGATCAAGTCGATGTCCGTCACCGTGACGTCGAACTGCTCGGCGATCGATGCCAACAGGTCACTCGGTTTCGTCAAATCGTCCCAGCGGAGAGTCTTGCCCACCAGTAGCGCAAACGATTGCTTCTGTGCGGCTTCGACGGGGGAGTCGTGCAGCAACTGATGCTGGATTGCGATCTCCGTTCGCATTCGGTCGAGTGCCTGCGGTGGAGCGATCACGATTGTGCCGCTGACGACCGTTGCGTCTGCATCGATCAGTTCGGCCAGGAACTCGAGGCCTTCGTCGAGCGTGACCTGACTCAATTGAACGTCGATTTGCTGATCGGGATCGACACGGCGGTCCAGCAGGATGGCGATCTGATGGATCTCAGAGAGGCGCTTCAGGCAATCTCGCACGCGGATCTGAGGCAGCGTGACATTGATCGGCTTCTGCAACTCATCGCGGAGCCGACTCCCGGTCAACGGCGGAACGGGTTCGTCACCCCAAGTGTGAGTCTCGTTGGCGACCGACACACCGAGCAATATCACAAGTAGGGGTACGCGAATCGAGAAAGGCATGCTGACTCGGTTTCGTTCTCAAGTGGGAGGTGTGCCCTCGATCAGACGCCGCAACAGGGGTTCGCTGATGTGACCACGGAACCGAACTCGTCCGTCGAGGGCAAGCACCGGGACACAGTTGCCGAATTCCGTTTTGAAGTCGGGATCGGAATCAACGTCGACCTTCTGGATCGCGGGCAATACTTCGTCATAGGTGGAGAGTGTACGGACCGCTTCGTCACACAGGGGGCATTCGCTTCGCGTGTAGAGGACCGCATCGCGGAAACGCTGGCCGGGGATGCGGGGCCGCCAACCGCCTCCGGTCGATGAGTGCTGTTTGAGCAAAACAGCACCCGCTGCCATCAATGCGACGGCAATGCCCCAGCACATGATCGGATTGCGGGCGACCACTCGACTGAGGATGCCCCAGTTCGCATTCAGACGGACGGTCAGCACGATCAATGCCAGGAAAAAACCGAGCAGGAGACTGAGTGTCCCCGCCATGGGCGGCGTCCGATGTGTCGATGAATCGTTCTGTGTCACGTGGAGGGAACTTGTATTGAGATAAGGACTGGCGACGGGTGACAATCGCGAATTGGCAGATGCAGTATAGAGTGATCTTGCGATATCGGGGAATCGCAGTCGCACTGGCGAGCCTCCCTGTCGAGTGGTATCTTCATCAAGAAGCCCCTTACGCTCCAGATGACCGAAACGTTTTCTACCTATGGCGTTAAAGCTGTCACATGAATCGTTCTGTTCGCTGCTTGCGCAGAGCGGGCTGATCGACGACGAACGCCTGACGAAGCTCCTAGATCAGTTCTTGGATCGTTTAGAGGGTAAGCGGCCGGACAATTGTCAGGCGTTTGCTGAGTTCCTGATTCGACAAAATAAACTCACGTTCTGGCAGGCCAAAAAGCTGCTGCAAGGGAAGCACAAGGGGTTCTTCCTGGGGAAGTATCGATTGCTGTCCCTGCTCGGTCGAGGGGGGATGAGCTCCGTCTATCTGGCGGAACACACGGTGATGCGTCGCCGTTGTGCGATCAAGGTCCTTCCCTTCAAACAGGTCGAAAACAAAGCGTCACTGGGTCGCTTTCATCGAGAAGCCCGGGCGGTCGCATCACTTGACCATCCGAACATCGTGCGGGCTTACGATGTCGATCACATGATGGAGGGATCCACCGAGATTCACTTTCTCGTGATGGAGTACGTCGAGGGACGAAGTCTGCAACAACTCGTCGACGAAAACGGACCCGTCGAGTTTGCTGACGCGGTCGAATACGTGCGTCAAGCGGCCAGTGGACTTGCTCACGCGCATGCCGTCGGGATGGTGCACCGCGACGTCAAGCCGAGCAATCTGTTGCTGGACGAGACGGGGACGGTCAAAGTGCTCGACCTCGGACTGGCTCGCATCATCGAAAACGCCACCGAGACGTCGTCGCTCACGATCGAACACGACCAGACGGTCCTGGGCACGGCTGACTATCTCTCACCGGAACAGGCGGTCGACAGTCATACGGTTGATCATCGGTCGGACATCTACAGCCTCGGATGCACGTTGTTCTTTTTATTGACCGGCGGTCCTCCATTCCCCGACGGGGCGCTCGCACAACGATTGCTCGCGCATCAGGTCAAGAAGCCGCCCCCCGTCTCGGAGTTTCGCCCGGATGTGCCTGCATCGCTCGAGGCGATTCTCAAAACGATGATGGCCAAACAGCCCGAGCAACGAATGGCGTCTGCGGAGGTTGCCGAGAAGACACTTGCTGACTGGTTGCACGACAACGCGGACCAGTTTCCATTGTCGACAATTCCGTCCCCTCCTAAGACCAAACAGACGCTCGTCAAACCCGAAAAAGCGAAACGTCCGACTGACCCCACGGCCGTCGGTTTCAAGAGTCCCGACGCACCTTCGAATGACTCGGGACCGATGTCACCTCCCCAAGAGTCGACGCCCGAAGCGGACGCAAGCGATTCGGCCATCGGCGATTTTCGTGACTTCCTGTCGAACCTCGACTCCCCGAGTGAAAAGGAGACGACCGTTCCCGCGCTCTCGGTTTCGGAAACGGTGGTGACTCGCAAGAAGCCACGCATCCTCGACGGAGCGAAACGCGACAGCTTTGTTGTCGGATCACAAACAGAAACAACGAAGGATGCCCCCGTCGGCGATTCCACGGTGACCCACGTCGGCTTGCAGGACGTGCAGGCTGTCGAGAGTGACCCCGTGCCGCCTCTGGGCGCGACGAAATCGACTCGGTTCAGTAACACACAGATCCTCTCCGCGGGTGTCGGATCGGCGGTCCTGATGGCTGTGGCAGGTTGGTTCCTGCTCTCGGGACCTGACGATCGAACGCCAAGCGACACAGCAAGTTCGGGAGTCGCCAGCAATCCAGTCGCCAGCAATCCAGTCGCCACAATCACCGATCCCAAGATCGAGCCGGGGACGGATATCACGGTCGGCCCCAAAGGACACTTCGACTCGATCACCGCAGCGATCGAATACGTGACGGAAAACTTCCGGCCACTCTCATCCGATGACGTCCGCACGATTCGTGTCGCAGGTGGTCACACCTATCACGAACGCATCGTGATCGATAACTCACAGTTCGGCGGGTTCCCTCAAGGGGTTCGGTTAGTTTGCGACGACATAGAGCCGGCTGTGCTCCAGCCGGAAGGGAGCGATCCGATCGTTGATCTGAGAACGGTCGAGCGATTCGTGCTCAAGAGGTTCCATCTCCGCGGCACCGGGCAACCGACGCTCGTGCGACTGGAAGGATACCTCGTAAGCACCACACTTGCTGATCTCATGATTGAAGGTTCTGACGAGTTCGCCTTGCAGGGTGCTGGCGTCAGTGGTTTCAGTGGGGACGACCGATTTCGATTGGAGAACTTGACCATCCTCAACACGGGAAGCGGAGGCACCGCTCTCAGATTCGAGCCGGGACAGACACCGACGAAGGACATGCTTCTGACAGGTTGCCGGCTCATCGGCGAATTCGACACGGGACTTGCCGTCTCCGGGGGAGCATCTCATGTCGAGGTCGAGCGGTGCATCTTCGACGGCAGCCGAACCTCTGTCCGCTTGACCGATCCGCCGGAATTGATCGAAGACATCGCCTTGAGCAACTGCACCATGCGATCGTTTCAGCAAGGCATCTCACTCCAGCGTCGTCTCACGGGCGACGATGGCAGACTGACGTTTAACAGGAATCTCTTCCTCAGCGGAACGGGAGCCGAGTTCGCCGCTCAGGATGCGCCTCCGCCTGACGTGTTGCAGTCGTCGTTGAACTGGTCCGATCGCGCCGCACCGACCACGCCGACTGCCGGGGAAGTCGACATCTTTCAGGAGGGCGGTCGCAGGGGAGCAACGATCCCGGTCGTCGGGACCGACGCCTCAGCTCGCGAGACCTATCTGCAGCCAAGCTCGGCCGAACTTCGCGAAGCCGGCAGTCAGACATCGGGTCCGCACGCCTTCATCGGTGCCGTGCCGCCTGCAGCAGAATGACGGGAGGGGGCAAATCGCATGCAGCATCGTAAAAACATCCGACGAACGCTCATCGGAAGCATTGCCCGCGCGGTCGTCGCCTGTTTGCTGACGTCATTCGCGTGCCAATCACGTGCAAACGGAGACGAGGACTCGCCCTACTCAGCGGTCGCAGACATTTTTCAGCAACATTGCGTGAGTTGTCACAACAACATCGACCGCAAGGGCGAACTGTCATTGCAGTCGCCCGACGATCTGCGTGACGGTGGACTCATTGACCTTGATGCACCGGCGTCAAGTCATCTGCTCGCCGTCCTCCTGCCGAACGACGACTCTCCCCCGAACATGCCGAAGGACTCACCGCCACTCACGACAGAGCAAGTCGAACTCGTCCGCAACTGGCTTGCCTCCGGAGCCGAGTGGCCCGACGGTCACGTCATCGACGAACCGGTCGTGGACGACTTCGACTGGTGGTCCTTTCTGCCGCTCACGCGGCCGCCGGTTCCTTCCACTCAGCGCAGTGAAAACGTGGCATGGATACGCACACCGATCGATGCCTTCATCCTCGACAGATCGAGCCAACTCGGTCTCACCCATGCACCCGAGGCGGACCGTCGCACTCTTATCCGTCGGCTCACCTACGACCTCACCGGTTTGCCGCCTACGCCGGAGGAGGTGCGAGCCTTCACCGAAGACACCGACCCGCTCGCCTACGAACGGTTGGTCGATCGTCTGCTCGCTTCACCCCGTTACGGCGAGCGTTGGGCGCGGCACTGGCTCGACGTCGTCAAGTACGCAGACACCTGCGGATACGACAAGGACAAACTCCGCCCGAATGCGTGGCCCTACCGAGATTATGTCATCCGATCTTTCAACGAGGACAAGCCGTATGCACGATTCGTGCAGGAGCAGGTCGCGGGTGACGTTTTGTTTCCCGGCGAGCCGGACGGCATTCTCGGTCTTGGGCTCATCGCAGCGGGGCCTTGGGACTTCATTGGTCACGTCGAAGTTTCAGAGTCCAAGATCGACGGCAAGGTCGCACGCAACCTTGACCGCGACGACATGGTCTCGGGAGTCTTCAACACCTTCTGCAGCGTGACGATCCAGTGTGCCCGCTGTCATAACCACAAGTTCGACCCGTTCACCCAACAGCACTATTACGGCCTGCAGTCCGTCTTCGCCGCCGTCGACCGAGCCGAGCGTCCGTACGACATTGACCCTGCTATCGAGCAACGGCGGTTCCAACTCGAGCAGCAGATCGCACAGGCGCAGGCGGATCGCAAGGAACTCCACAGGACGATCCGCGAGGAAGGGGGCGAGCCGCTCAAACTCGTGGAGCAGAAGATCGACGAACTCAAGCCGCTCGCCCAGGTCAACGACAAACATCCTGCGTTCGGCTACCACAGTCAGATGGCAACCGAGCCGTCGACGGAGAAGTGGGTCGAGATCGATCTTGGCGAAGTCCGTCGTGTCGACCGGATTGTCCTGCGGCCCTGTCACGATGACTTCAACGGCATCGGTGCCGGCTTCGGATTCCCGGTTCGATATCGCATTACGGCGACGGCGGGAGATGGAGATTCGCAACAGGCGGAATTCGTTACCCTCGCAGATCGCACGGAGGATGATCAGCCGAATCCGGGACTTCTGCCGGTCGAATTCACATTTGACCCGACCGATGCCCGCGTGATCCGTGTTACTGCGACCAAACTGGCCGAGCGTAAGGACGACTTCATCTTCGCATTGGCGGAGTTGCAGGTGTTCGCCGGCGATGAAGTCAATCGAGCCGAAGGGTCTGCCGTCAATGCGCTCGATTCGATCGAAGCCCCCGTGCGTTGGGCCCGGGGCAACCTGACCGACGGACAATGGGCACACGCAACAAGTGACGCTGACATCGCCAAACTCGCCGATGCAGAAAATGAGCGACGGGAGATCCTCAAGCGTGTTGTCACGCCAGAACGCCAGACACGTCTCGACGAACTGGCCCAACTGATTCAGCGATCCGAGGAGGAATTGCAGTCGCTCCCTGCGGGCCCGGTCGTTTACGCAGCGGCGACTCACTTCAAACCGCAAGGCAACTTCAAACCGACCGCAGGCATGCCTCGTGATGTGCGCATGCTCCATCGTGGGAACATCCAGCAACCTCTCGAACCCGCCACCCCGGGCGTCATCCCACTCAGCCCGGACGATGTGCCAGCATTCGATCTCGACCCCGACGCCGGGGAAGGCGAACGTCGTGCGGACCTCGCCCGGTGGCTCACGCAGGACGATCATCCTCTTACGTGGCGATCCATCGTCAATCGCGTGTGGCAGTACCACTTTGGTCGCGGGCTTGTCGAGTCGCCAAACGACTTCGGTCGCATGGGCCAACTCCCCAGTCATCCCGAACTGCTCGACTGGCTGGCGGTCGAGTTCCGCGACAACGGCGGATCGTTCAAACATCTCCACCGGCTGATCGTCACCAGTGCCGTGTACCGGCAAGCGTCGACGCACAACGACGCAAATGCACTGATTGACGCAGGCAACCAGTACCTCTGGCGAATGAACCGACGTCGGTTATCCGCAGAGGAGATTCGCGACACGTTGCTTGCCGTCAGCGGCCGGCTGAACTCCGAGATGGGCGGACCCGGATTCTACCTGTTCGAACTCGAACGCACCGAGCACTCACCGCACTACGAGTACCACAAACACGATCCCACGGACCCCGCGTCGCACCGTCGAGCCGTTTACCGCTTCATCGTCCGCTCGCAACCGGACCCGTTCATGACGACGCTCGACTGTGCAGACTCCTCCCAAAGCACGCCCCGCCGAACCGAGACGCTCACCTCCCTGCAAGCCCTCTCAATGCTCAACAACGGCTTCAACCTCACCATGGCCGAATCCCTCGCCAATCGCCTGCAGTCCGAATCAATCGACCTCGCCACACAGGTCACCCAAGCCGTGACGCTCCTCACGGGGCAATCACCTTCACCCGAGACCCAGGACGAACTCACTTCCTACGCCGATGTCCACGGTTTGCCCAACCTCTGTCGACTGCTGTTCAACTTGAGTGAAGTGATGTTTGTTGATTGACCTGTCCTGGGCAGGCCCAGAAGACGCAGATTTCGCACGAAAATGGGCAATGGGAGGGACGACCACGGCACTGTGTATCACCGGCAAGTTTTCCCAGTCTCGAAACAGGTATGACTGAGAAGTCCGCCGACGACAGCATCAAGGAAAACCTGTTTGTCGTGTCCGGCACCGACGGCATCCTGACGGTCGAGCGTTCGGACGACGCGAATGGTTATGCGAACGCGGACGCAGTCCGGATTGAACGAACACAGGCACCTGTCACACAGACTTTGCCGATGGTGACGATCGTCGACGACGGCGATACGGGATTTGTGCTCAAGAACGGAGCGTAGGATACGGGCAACGTGGGAGCAGAGGGTGACAACCGGAATGCTTCCATCTTCGGAGGCACCAAGGTGGCGAGATGGACGTTCATCGATCGTGCCCCCGGGCGATATCGCGTCACTGCGATCTGCACGTCTCATGCCAGCCGCGCGACGGATGCACCGTTTACTCTCTTCAACGGAGGCACCCTCGTGGGGACGGTCGACGTCAATCAGCAACTGGCTCCGAACGACTTTCTGGACGGGGGCATAAACCGGGAGGACTTGATGACCGTCAACGTGACCGGCGACACGTTGGTCGTGAAGCTCTCCAACAATGCCAACGGCTACGTCATGGCCGACGCCATCCGCATCGAGCGAATCGGTTAACTCCCACCGCAGGCGTCGTCTGCCGGGGACCGAACCAGTGGCACGACGTTCGAATGATCCGGTGCACGCAAAGTAGCCATCACGCTCCGCCGTGATAAGAGGATGAAATGTACGCCTTCTGCAATCTCACACCCGCCCCAGCGTCAGTGACATCTCGCGGAGCGAGATGACGACTCTCTCATCCACAGACGTGTGCCACTGCTTGTCTGGCCGACATTCCACGTTGAATGCGCGCTCTGCACTGCTTCGGCCGGGCAAGCAGTGCCGAATGGCCATTCCACGTCATTCCTGCCCAACCGAAGCAGTGGCACGTCGCTCGGTCAATCATGGGCACCTGAGAACCGATCTCTCAGAAAGTTCAGTTGCCATCTCTCGCCAATCCCAATGTGCAGAGACTGCTGTTTCCATCCATCACGATCGAGAACCTGCTGTTCCCAGCGCCTTGGGATGCCTGAAAAAGTTGCACCA
>JAGQPX010000098.1 GCA_020426505.1 Planctomycetaceae bacterium
CAAGGGGCAGTGGTATTTCGGCGTGCAGGAGCCGATCGTTGACCGCAGTACCTGGGACCGTGTGCAGGCATTACTCGGCGGTCATGTCTACCGCTCACACGAGCTGACCTTCGCCAGCAATCTGATCGAATGCGGCCACTGTGGTCATCCCATCACCGGTGAGCGGAAGACGAAGCAGACGAAGTCCGGAGAGACCGAGTACGTCTACTATCGCTGCTCACTCTACAACACCAAGGGACATCCGCGCGTAAGGCTGGCTGAAGCAAAGATCGACGAGCAGGTGCTGGCCCTGTTAGATCGGCTGCGAATTGAAGATGTCGACGTCCGTGAATGGTTCCGCACCGTGCTGGCCGCACAGACGAAAGATGCTCAACGCGAGTCGATGGCCCAGCGGGAGGAGCTGCTGCGTCAGGAGACGCTGCTGGCCGGTCAGGCCGACCGTCTACTCAACTTGCTTTTGGCTGACCGCATCGACGAGCAAACGTTCGCTGAAAAGTACACCGAGCTGCGTGATCGTCTGTCAAGCATCAAGCTGCAACTGGAAGTCCTCGACCGTGATCATGATGAAACGGCCGAGTTGGCGGTCAAAGCGTTTGAACTTTCGCAATTCCTGCGAGAGCGATGGGTTACAGCTGAATACATCACGAAGCGTCGTATCCTGGAAATCACCTGTTTGAACTGCGTGCTTGATGACGCAACTCTTGTCTTCACAACGAGAAAGCCCTTCGACCTGTTGGCCGAAGGGCAGTTTGTCCTCTCAAGCAGTTTGTCCTCTCAAGTCGGGGCGACAGGATTTGAACCTGCGACTTCCGGCTCCCAAAGCCGGCGCTCTAGCCAAACTGAGCTACGCCCCGTTGCGGCAGGAAGTCTATGAAACGTGCTACCGAATTCCTAGCCGAAGTCGTGTTGATTCTGCCTCGGGCGTTCTGCCACACGCAGGTATTTTGGCACATCTCAAGGAATTCATTGACTGGGAAATACGCGGTCACCGTTGGCTTTGATAGCATGTTCCTGCTCGCGAACGCAGCGAACGAATGACTGATCAACGGAATGTTGGAGCGATGGCAAAGAAGTGCAAACGCTGTTTCGGCGTCCATATCCTGACATCAAAAATCCGATGGACTGATTTGCCTGCGTTGCTGCTTCTCTTGCGACCGGTCCGTTGTTACTACTGCAGACGTCGGCAGTATACTAGCTTGTTGCCTGTTGTCGGGAGTATCTACCGAACAACCGTGGCCCTCACGGCAATCGCTGCCGCCGCGATGTTGTTCTATACGCATATCTTGGAACGCCCCCTACCGCCACTCGAATCCCTGAAAATCGACGTCTCGAAAGTTTGGATTCCCGGTGACAGCTCGAAGTGAACGGCCGTGTCAAGAAGGGTTCTCGAATCGATTGAGCCCGCGACCATGTAAACATTTGTCCACATCGCGTGTCATCAGGCCGCTGCACGCCTGAGTCGACGCAGAACGTCCTCGAATTCGTCGTTGGAATTGAATGGGATCACGATCTGTCCGCGGTCGTTCGTTTTGAGCTTGATGTCGACCTTCACGCCCAGCAGTTCGCGGAGATGCTCCTGGACGGAGAGGACGTGATTTGACAGATCCGGTTTCTTCGGGGAGTCGGGTTCCAGCTTGATCGGCACTACGTCCGGCTGTTCACTGAGGTGGGCACGAACAGCGGTCTCTGTTTGACGAACGTTCAACGACTCCGCCTGGACACGGCCGCACATGGCGATTTGCCCTGCTTCATCAAGTGGATGCAGCGCACGCGCATGACCGGTTGAGATTTTTCCCTGCTGCAACGCGAGTCGGACTGGCTCAGCCAGATCGAGCAACCGGAGCATGTTGGCGACTGCGGAGCGGCTCATGCTCAGTTGCTTGGCCAAAGTCTCGACCGGGGTGCCGAACTGTTTGAGGTACTCGGCGAACGCCTGTGCCTTTTCGAGATCGCTGAGGTCTTTCCGTTTCAGATTCTCTTCGAGAGCAAATTCGCACGCTGTCTGATCGATCACGTCGACGACGCGAGCGGGGATGGTCGACAGCCCGGCTTGCTCGGCCGCCTTCCAGCGGCGCTCCCCCGCGATCAACTGAAACCCGCCTTCGGGCAGTTCCCGCACAAGGATCGGCTGGAGCAGCCCATGCTCGCGGATACTGTCGCTGAGTTCCCGCATGCCCTCGGCGTCGAAGTCCTTGCGGGGCTGCCACGGGTTGCGCTCGATGTTGCCGATCGGAAGATCGCGGAGCGACCCCGGGTCGACGGGCTGCGAACCTTCTTCTGCGGCCATCCCGCGACCCAACAGCGAATTCAGTCCTCGTCCCAGTCGTCGCTTCGGTTGAGCGTCCGGATATTCCTCGGTCATCTTCGAGCCTTCCCTGGCAGAGAGATTAGGTAGCATGTCAGGTTGTCCTTCCTTGTATCGGCGGCGACTCGACGACACGTTCAAAAATCGCCACAAGAGGTGATGAGGCCCCAGTTTCAAGTGAAACAGGGCAAGACACGCAAGCTTTGCCGACGGTCATATCGACCAGCGTGTCCGTTCAACCTCCACCGCTCAGTTGCGCCCAGACCGCAACCCGGTCGCATTCACCTCTCCCAAGCCGACAGCTCCGCTGTCGTACCTCATGTCAAGAATAGAACAAGACCATACACCGAACGTTGCGAATCGACCGTTATTCGATCGACGGCAAAGCCGTCGGCTTGTGATCGAACGCCATCATGGCCTTACGCGATACAGCCGAATCGGTACCGTTTCCTGACGCACATTCGAGCTCGCTCGTTCATCAAGTTGGACCAGCAGACTCGGTTGATAGGGCCATTCAGCAACGAGCGACAGCCGATCTTGAACTTCCTGCGGTTGCTCTGAAAGCAGCGGCGAGTGTGGTCCGGTGACGAGAAACACCGTAGGCTCCGTCTCAGTGACATCATTCACGATACCAAAGTCTGGCACTGGAAAAGCCGCCGTGTAGTGCGGACCTGACTGAAATCCCAATTGATAAAAGAGTCCCGGCTCACCGATTACACCAATCGATGAATCTGGTGACCAGTCGGCCTGAATCTCCGAAATCTCGAATGCGATCTCTTGCAGCCTTCCTCGGTCCTGCCAGACCTGGGTGTTCGCCCGAGACACGATTAAGATCAGTCCGATGATGGGAGCAATCAGAAGCCAGTTCGTGACCAGATTCAGGTGAGTCTCTGACCGTTGAGCCTCAGCTGCACTCGACAAATCTCTGGAGAGGGACTGGTTGACGGACTCGAATAATCGCCCTACCAATAGCCAGCAGGTAACGATCAAAGGAACCGTCAGACGGAGATATGGGGTGTACAGAGGAACGGCAGTGAAAAGTCCAATGAACCAGGCACAGAGAAACCACCCCGCGAGGTCCATCTGAAGATTTCTACTTTGAGTCAGCGTGGCCACCACACCGCAGACCGTGAGAATCCCTATCGTGATGGCCGAATCCACGAGTCCGTAGTCAGCGAGTTCGATGAAAATCAAGAGACCAAAAGCCAGTAGGAACCGAGCGAGCGGTCTTGTAAGAGTCTCTGATCCGGGATGAACGACTATCAAAGGACAAAGGCCAACTCCCACCCAGGTCCAGGACTGGCTGATCAACCGGAGGTGCGTCAATTGCTTCGAGAAGCTCTCCCACCAGCCACCGAACCCCACGAAGTACCCCGCATGGTTCGCAGACACTGCGGCGTAGCCGCCGTATTGTTGGAGGTCGATGAGGACCGGGAGCCAGCCGACGATCGCGATCGTGGCGAGGAGTGACCAGCGCAGGAGGACAGCCCCCGGCGATGGCACGTCCTCCCGTTTCGCCGCACATTGGAAATGTGCGGCGAAACGGGAGGGGGTGATGCGGGGGACGATCAGCCACGCGAGAGTGCCTGAGCCGCTGATGGCGAGGGTCAGCCAGCCGTTGTATTTCGTCCACCAGGCGAGGCTCGCGAACAGACCGGCGAGGAAGATGGCCAGTGGTCGTCCGGTGAGGATGGCTCGCCAGGCCCAGTAGACAGCCCAGAGCATCCACAGGCAGAGAAGCACGTCCGTCAGGGCCGTGCGGCTGAACAGGATGTGGACTTCGCTGAACGCGGCGAGCGTCGCGGACGTCATCCCCGCGATCGGTCCGAACCATTGACGGCTGACCCACCAGATCGAAGGCACCATCACGCAACCTGCAACCACGTTCACCCAGATGACCGACGCCGCATTCATGCCGGTGAGGATCAGCGTCCACTCCAACAAAAAGGGCAGTAGTGGCGGTGCATAGAGGTGCCGGAATGGGTAGCGGTCACCGTTGAAGGGGCAGAGGATGTTCGACGCATACACCCCCTCATCGAAGTGCTCGACCGCCATGTGACTCGGTTGCCACACACGGAGTGCAATCCCTGCCAGCGTAATCGCGAGCACGACCATCCACTCCTGCGAGCGGCCCGGTTGTTCGGGCGACTCAGGAATGTCTGTCGTCGGTGATGTCCCCTTCGATGCACGGGGCACAGGAATTCCTCTGTTTCACGTGAAACACTTCGGATGCAAACTATTTGCAGTAGCTGGATTCACTAGCCGCGCCCGTCAGGAAGCGGAAAGAATGGCCATCGAGTTCCGCTCCCTCACGGTCGCGGCTAGTTCGACAACCCACGATAAGGAAACTGATAAAGGACCAGGACGACCCAATCAGAAATCTGACGATCGGTTATGCTCATCCTGAAACCTCGTACTCATCAGCGGTTTCCTCACGGTCACTGCGGCTCTATCATAGGGGGAACGATACTCGGTGCCACTGCCGCGAGGCAGGGTGACATTCGCGACCCGGAGAGATTCATGGCGACACCTGACGAGATGTACGATGAGGCGACGGCGATCAAGGATGGAGGCGACCTCGAAGGGGCCGTCGCCAAGCTCAAGGAGATTCTCGAAGTCGATCCGAATCATGCCCTCACCCACTCCGCCCTCGGGGTCCACCTCCAGAAGCTCGGCCAGCCCGACGAGGCGGTCGCTCATGCCAAAAGGGTGACCGAATTGGAGCCGACCGACCCGTTCTCATTCACACAGTTGTCGGTGATCTGTATGCGTTGCGGACTCATTCAGGAAGCGGAAGACGCGATGGCGCGGGCGCGTGAAATCCAGATGGGCGGGTGACCAAGATCACATTCACCAGGATTCATCCATCGCTTGCGGCTTAGCACGACCAGAAGACCTCTGACGCCAGAGGGCCTCGCTAAGCCGCAAGTGATCCACGACGACACAGAGGTTTCCATCGAGATGTTGTCCCTCGCACATTGTCGCCGCGTGACTGGGCAGGTGCGCCGACGTGCGAAGCGAGTCGGTCGAATGTCCGACGGTGAGATGTTGTCCGAGGCTCATCGTCTTCAATGGGAGGCCCGCGGCGGGACGTCTCTCAAGCGACTGCTGCCCGACGTCTTCGCGTTGGCGGTCGAGGCGGCCACGCGTGAGCTCAAGATGACTCCTTACCCCGTGCAGATCATGGGGGGCGTGGCCCTGTTCGAGGGGGGCATCGCTGAGATGCAGACGGGTGAAGGCAAGACGCTGACCGCCATCCTGCCGGCATCCCTCCGCGCGTTCGCGGGCAAGGGGTGTCATGTCATGACGACGAACGACTACCTCGCTGAGCGTGATGCCACCCTGCTTCGACCGGTCTACGAACGGCTAGGGCTGACAGTCGGCTGCATCCAGCAACCGCTCGATACGAACGCCCGCCGAGAGGCATACGCTTGCGATGTGACCTACGGCACCGCCAGTGAACTCGGCTTCGACTTCCTTCGCGACCGGCTGCGAACGGGAGCGAGTGCGACCAACGACACGCGTCGCTCGATGTTCCAGCAGGACGTTGGCGAGGAGGCACCGGTCCAGCGGGGTCAGTACTTTGCCCTGGTCGACGAGGCGGACAGCATCCTGATCGACGAAGCACGCACCCCGCTGATCATCGGACTGCAACTCCCTAACCGACCGGCGATGGTCAGTCTCTACCGCTGGGCGAACCAGGTCGTGCCCGAACTCGAGCGGAACCGTGACTTCCAGTACGACGAGAAGCGGCGGTCAGCCTTTCTCACCGAGGCGGGGTGTCGTCGGGTGGTGCTGCTTTCGAAGCCGACCCTGCTCGACTCGATCGACACCGAGCGGATCTATCAGCATGTCGAGAAGGCCATCACCGCGTACTACGGCTTCACTCTCGATCGGGACTACATCGTGGTCGACGACGAAGTGATCATTGTGGATGAGTCGACCGGCAGGCAGATGGACGGCCGCAAGTGGCAGGACGGACTGCATCAAGCGGTCGAAGCGAAGGAGGCGATTCCGCTCAGTCCACAGACAGGCAGCGGTGCCCGCGTAACGATCCAGACGCTCTTCCGTCGTTACGAGCACCTCTCAGGGATGACGGGCACGGCAGCCGTCGCGCGGCGTGAGTTCAAACGAGTCTACAAGCGGAAGGTGACCGTGGTCCCGACTCACCGGAAGTGCATCCGCACCGGCAAGCGGACTCGCATCTTCGCGACGCAGGCGGCCAAGCGAGAGGCAGTGCTGAAAGAGATCGTGCAGCTGGTCTCCAAGAAGCGGGCGGTCCTCGTCGGCACGCCTTCGGTCTCTGCGTCGGAATCATTGTCCGCGCGACTGAAGGATGAAGGGCTCGCGCACTCGGTCCTGAACGCGGTTCAGCACGAGGAGGAAGCGAAGATCGTGGAGAAGGCCGGGCTACCCGGTCGCATTACAATCGCAACCAACATGGCCGGGCGAGGCACTGACATCCTGCTGCACGAGCATGTCCGCGAAGCGGGGGGCCTGCATGTGATCGCCACCGAGATGCACACCTCCAAACGGATCGACCGTCAGCTCATCGGACGAGCTGCCCGGCAGGGTGACCCGGGGAGCTTTCAGTTCTTCCTGTCTCTGGAAGACGAACTGCTGCATGTAATGCCGCCGCACAAGCTCCGCCGTATTCAACGCGGAGCCCATCCCGGCAAGTCGGGCGAACTCTCGACCCGCTGGCTCCCGTTGTTCCAGCGGACTCAACGTCGCCTGGAGAAGTTGCACATCAAGCAACGCAAGCAGATGCTCAAACAGGAGCAGGAGCAACTCAAGAAGTACAACCGCATGGGCCTCGACCCGTTCCTGGAGTTGGTCGAGAATTGACCCTGCTCCAATAGGTGGCAGGGTCGGACCATCGGGATGGCCCTGGGGACTCGCGAGTTCACACGGAGCCATCCGCTTCGCTTCTGACCCCGCCACCCAACGCCTCTGGGGTTGCTCAGTTCGCTGCTTTGATCAACACAAGATCGCACCAGTTGGCGACGTCTCCAATATTGGCGGAATCGCCGAACTCGACGATGAGCTTGAGGGATTTCGCACCGGTAACGTCGACCGGCTCGATGGGGGTGGCCGGACTGCGACCGGTCAGTGTGGGTGATTCGTAGGCACGTTGCCCGTCGACCTCGACAGCAAAGACGACGTTACCGCCCCCTTGCGTGAGGTCGTCGACTCCGATCACCGCGAGAAACTGTTGGTACCTGCCAACGGTGAGATCGTACGTGACGGCAGATTGGCTGTGGACCCCGAGGCCCGTTGCGAACCACGTCCCGCGAACACGAAGCGGACCGCCTTGAACATTGCGGTTCCGGACGAGCGGATGCTGCTCGGTGAGATAAGGCGTGAACTGATACTCTCGCGGCGGCAACTCGGCGACCGCCACGATTCGATCTCCGAGGAATTGCAATTGCTCGATCTGGTCCGCTGGCACGGAGAGCGGCGTGCCCCAGACGGTCGTGCCCGACAGGCGACCTTCCTCGGTCAGTTGCCATGTGTCCCAGGTGACTCGCGATCCGTCTTTGAGCATCCCCAGCACATACGAACTTTCGGGCGTCGGCACGCTTGTCAGTTCACTGTTGAGGATCACCGCGAACAGATCCTTGCTGGAGTTGGATACCTCCCCCAGTGGTGTTTTGAGTTTCACTCGCCTCTCATTCAGCGCGGTCAACTCGCCATCGACGTGAGTGTAGTCCGTCGAGATCAGCCGATCCGACTTCGTTTCGAGCAATGCCCAGATCCGCTGGATGCGCGAGCGTCTCAGCGGTTCGCGTGGCTGGCGAAAGACGATGCTGCGTACATGTTCGAGCGGCACTGACACGGATGTTGCCGGTGAAGTCACCTGCCAGTCGAGCGTCAGCGTTTCGTCGTCGAGAGACGTGACGACCCCGCACAGAACATCATCATTGGCGAGCAGAACGAGCGGGGGCGTCTCGGCTGTCGATTCTGCATTGGACGACTGCGTGATCGACATCACTTCAGAAAGCGGCAGACTCCTTTCGTCCGCGTCGTTCGTTCGGAAGATCAACGTTTCCGCATCAAGGGCCAGCAACGCCCCACTGATCGTTTCGCCGTCGATTGATCGGACGACGACTTCAGCCCGATCGCTGAACTGGTTTCCCGGGTCGTTCTCGTCGTCCGCTCGAACGCAGTTCGCGATGCTACCCACGAGACACGTCACCGCGAGAACACGGACGAGATCGTGAATGCAATTTCGTTTTGCCATTGCGTCTCTCCCAACTCGATCAGCGTTCAAAGATGGGCAACAGGTTGTTGGGGGTCTGAAGGATAAGTAGGGACATGGCAGTCGCGTACTCGGGGCCGATCCAGTGATCGGGCCAGCCGCCGCGGCCGCTCTGCTGATCGAGCAGTTCATCGCGGATTGATGGATACCATTCCCGCCAGAAGTCGCCCCCCGCATGCCAGGCTGCCTGGACGGCGTAGTAGTGACCATAATGATAGTGTTGCATGTTTCTCGACCCAATGCCCGCCGGGCGAAACTGGATCAGGTATTCGAGGCCTCGATCGATCACGTCCCCCTCATAGACGCCGGACGTGTAGAGACCAACGAGACCGGCAGCCGAACGTGGGAACTTGCTCTCCGCACTGCGAAGCAACTGATATTTGAAACCGCCGTCATTGTTTTGACTGCGCCGAATGTAGTCGACTCCCCGGTCGATCGTTTCCTTGGGGACGGAGATCCCGCCGTTGCGAGCAGCGCGGAGGGCCATCATCTGCGAGACCGTGACCGAGATATCCGCGACCTCGGGGCGGGGGTTGTATCGCCATCCCCCCTGTTCGTTCTGTGTGTCGATCGTCAGCTTGACCGCACGCCGAAGCGTTTCGGCGACGTCGTCGCGAGGCGTCATGCCATTGACCTCTGCGAGGAACAACATGGCGAATCCGTGTCCGTACATGGGGCCGTGATATCGCTCCTCAGCTCCCTTCTCACACAGGAACCCACTCGGCTGAGCACACGAGAGAACATAGTCGAGCGTCTGTGAGACCGTCTTCCCGTACGGACCTCGATCCGGTGTACTGCCTGATGCGAGGAACGCCATGCCACACAGTCCAGCGACGCCGACGTTGCCATCGTACGCGAAGACCGATCCGAACGAACCGTCCGGCTGCTGCTCGTCGGCGAGCCAGCGAAGTCCGTTGGCGATCCCCTGCTCAGCTCGCGGGGTGATGAGCCCACGGCTGTCGCGTGACCCACCTGAGGGGCGGAAGTCGTCTGCTGAAGACTGCGGAGTCAGCGACGATCCAACGATGACACACATGATCATGGTGAGCCACAGGAGCCGCAAGGTCGGTGATGTTGATCGATGGGTCCGAGCGGCGTGCCCCCTCTCGCTGTGAGGGAGAGGGACAGATTTCGAGCCCTGGCGAGGAGTCAGGGTGACGGGGATTGGCGGAGGAGTTTGATCCCGAATACTGACACGCCGCGACCCCTCACGCTGCTTCTCGGCGCTGCGCTTGAGAAGCTGTCCCTCTCCCTCAAGGGGAGAGGGTGCGACAGGGACCGCAACGTCTTGACCACTTCCCCCTGAAGATTGCATCGCTTGTGTCCTTCATCGAGTCGGAACGAACATTTGTTCACAACCGACTCTTCAGCTTACGGGACACGACATTAAAAGGGAACGACTTGTGGATACTCGCTGCCCGGCGCGGTGCCGACGGGCGGGGGGACTCCCGGACCGACTTGCGGTCGAGCGCGTGAGTCATCGTACTTTTCGCGGATGCCGATGGGCATTGGACGTTGATCCTTGAACTCAGTCGGACGGAACCCGGTGCTCGGTCCCGTCTGCGCATCGGGGAACGGATCGTGGTACTGATACTCACGTCGCTCAACCTCTGCAGGAGCCGTCCAGAATGAAGGCAATCGCGTGAAAGCCGGATTGAAGCACCCCGTCAATGAGAACATCGTCGAGAGGATCAGAAGACGGCGAAGTGGCAGAGACATAATGAGAGGCGTCCTCTCGCCCGATTTTTCAGCGGTTTTCGTCAGCGATCCTGACGTGAAGGGGCGGGATTCTAACAGGCAGTTTCCGCCGGTGATAGACGCGTTTTGACAAATGGGAAAGACGGGAAAACAGGAGGCTACAGAAAAAGTTGCCACATATCTCATTTCCCAATAACGCCTTGTGTAGTTTTTCTGGCGATCCTCGCCCGAACTGGAAATCTGACGTTCAGATACTCGCGACCGGATGCTGAGTTCTTTAGAATTCAGATCCGCAACAAGCGATGAATTCAAGAAATCGAGGCAGGCGCTCCACAGCCGCCCCACTGCAAGACCGCTAATCAGGCATCCGCATGCCCTCCCCCCGTATCTGTGTCCTCCGGGCGCCCGGCACCAACTGTGATTTGGAGACCGCGTTCGCGTTCGAACGAGCCGGTGGCAATCCGGAGCGTGTGCACCTCTTTCGCCTGTTGGAAGAACCAGAGTCGTTGAAGAGGTTCCAGGTGCTCTGCATCCCGGGCGGATTCAGCTACGGCGACGATATTGGCGCGGGTGTGGTGTTCGGCAGCCAGCTCCGCGGTCACCTGGGCGATGCCATCGGTGAGTTTCTGCAGTCGGACAAACTCGCGCTCGGCATCTGCAATGGATTCCAAACGCTGATGAAGTCGGGCATCCTGCCGGGGTCGGGCGAGAATGGTTCGCCTCTGGAATCGGGGGAGCGGACAGCCACACTCACGTGGAACGACAACGGCCACTACACGGCTCGCTGGGTCACTCTCAACGTGGCGTCGTCGAAGAATGTGTTCCTCCGTGGAATCGATCGGATTGAGATGCCGATCGCACATGCCGAGGGACGCATTGCAGTCAGTGACCCTGCGGTCATTGACCGCTGGCGGGAGTCGGATCAAATCGCGTTGCAATACACAGACCCTCAAATACACGACGCGGGTGAGCAATCCGATGATCTGCTCCCCTACCCGACGAATCCGAACGGCTCGACGGCCAACATCGCCGGGCTGAGTGACCGCACCGGACGCGTGCTGGGGCTGATGCCTCACCCGGAACGGTTCATCGATGCAACGCAGCATCCTCAGTGGACCCGCAAGCGTCTCACTGGCGATGGAGACGGTCTCAAGCTGTTCCGAAATGCAATCGACTACTTCGCCTGATACCTTCGTGTGTCCTCAGGCAATCCAAGAGTGACGAGAAATTGAGAGTTATGGACGGTATGACGTTGATCGACGTGTTTTCACGGTGGGCGCACATCGGTGCAGCCATTGTGCTGATTGGAGGGAGTGTGTTCACCCGCTTCGTGCTGATGCCGGCCGCGACTGGCCTGCAGGAGTCAGAGCATGACGCTCTACGCGAGCGGATCATGGGCCGGTGGCGGAAGTTCGTGATGGGCGGGATTCTCGTTCTGCTGGTCAGCGGCTTCTACAACTACATCATGGTGGCAATTCCTGCCCACAAAGGTGACGGTCTCTACCACGGCCTGATGGGGACGAAGATACTCCTAGGTATCGGAGCATTCTTCCTCGCCTCCGTCCTCGCCGGTCGATCACCCAGGTTTGAGGGACTCCGCGAGCAGTCCGCCAAGTGGCTGGGGATACTGATTTTGATCAGTGCGATCGTGGTCGCCATTGGGGGATTTCTGAAAGTCGCGGTGAAATCCCGCCCGGCTCCCGATTCGGCATCGACTTTGCAGAGTGAATACCCGGTGGTTCGTTACACGGCAAAAGCTCGTTAAGCGAACCCTTGCGGGACGGTCATCTGCCGACTGAGAGGGATCGTCCGAATTTCCCTGCCAGATTCGCACCACTCCTTTCGTCATCGCGCCGTCTGTTCTGTCACATTGGCAGTAACTGCATGTGCTGTTCCCGAGGGGGTTTATGTGCGAAATGACGAAAACCACGCAGATCTCGTGGAAGTTTTTGTAAGAAAATCTGTTCGCATGCGAACTTTCTCACAAACTTTCGCGTCCTGAATTGCGTAACACTACCAGCGGACAAGCAAAGTCCTTTTTCGATCATTCGAACCGACAGCACATGACGCCGTCCAGGAGAAAAACTCGCGGAGATTCGCAGCAAGACGATGCGTGACCCGATATGGGAGGAGTGCCATGACCAAATATCGTAACCCCGCCATGAAGCAGTTGAAGGATCAACAGGTGAAGTACGCGCCGGTTGACGTTCGCCTCGAGCAGATGGACCAGGCCGAGCGACTGCTTCACGAACTTGATCCGGATCGCACGTATCACTACAGCGACATCTGCGAGAAGATCACGAGTTTCCGGTCCGAACTCTATCCCGACCTGATCATGGACGGGAAAGACGCGATCCACGATCTGCGCCAATTTGTCGAGGACCTCTCCGGCAGCGCCAACATCCCGGTCGAGTCGGTCTCCGAACCGGTCCTCACCGTCAGCGACCTCAGCGAGAAGTTCAATGTCTCGACAAAGACGGTTGATCGCTGGAGGAAGCGGGGACTGGTCGGTCGCCGCTTCAAGTTCGGGAACCGCACCCGCGTCGGGTTCCTGGACTCATCCGTGAAACGTTTTCTCAACGTCCACGGCGACGAGGTCGAGCGCGGACGCAAGTTCACTCAATTGTGCGATGACGAGCGTGAGGACATCATCCGCTGGGCGCGCAGACTCGCACGCTCCGGTGGATGCCCGTCTGAGATCAGCCGACGGCTGTCACGCAAATTCGGTCGCTCACAGGAAACGATCCGCTACACACTCAAAAACTTCGACGATGAGCATCCGGAAGCCGCTGTGTTTCCGAATGCCAAAAGCCCATTGACTCCGGAAAAGAAGCGGGAGATCTATCGCCGCAATCGGCGAGGCGTCTCCGTCAGCAAACTGGCGAGCGAGTATTGCCGTACGAAGAACAGCATTTACCGCATCGTCTCTGAGGTGCGTGCCGAGTTGCTGTTGGGCGAGTCGGTCGACTACATGGACAGTCCCGCCTTCCATGAGCCGAATGCAGACCGGAAGATTCTCGGCCCGCCCCCCGAAGTCGAGAAAAAGCAGGGACGCGTCAAGCCGCCTCCGGGGTTGCCTCCCTACCTGGCGAGCCTGTACGCCATCCCGCTGCTCACTCGCGAAGAGGAGCAGTACTACTTCCGAAAGATGAACTACCTCAAGTTCCGTGCCGCGAAGGTTCGGGAGAAGATCGATCCCAAGCGGCCTCGTGCCAAACTGATGGATCAGCTCGAAGACTTCCTCACCAAGTCGATGGAGGTCAAGAACTTCCTGATCCGCAGCAACCTGAGGCTCGTCGTTTCGATTGCGAAGCGGCACATCAAACCGTCGACCAACTTCTTCGAGATGGTCAGCGATGGCAACATGTCGCTCATCCGGGCCATTGAGAAGTTCGACTACACCAAGGGGAACAAGTTCTCCACGTACGCCTCGTGGGCCATCATGAAGAACTTCGCCCGCTCGATTCCCCAGGAGTACAAGGTCCTGGATCGGTATCGCACGGGCAACGAGGAAGTGTTCCAGGCGAAGTCCGACAAGCGGGGCAATCCATTCGAGGAAGAGTTGAACAACCAGAAGCAGCATGGTGTGATCATGAGCATTCTGGATCAGCTCGAAGACCGCGAACGGGCCATTATCCTGCATCGCTACGGACTCGTACAGGGCACCGAGCCGAAAACCCTCCAACAGGTGGGCGAACAGTTCGGCGTCACGAAGGAACGCATCCGCCAACTCGAATCGCGAGCCCTCAAGAAGCTCCGCAAGATCGCACACGAAGACAGCCTGGAGATCCCGGGCATCTGACGTGCGTTCAATGAAACTGTCGGCGTGGAAAGATCGCCCGGTTGCCAAAGTGACCGGGCGATTTCTTTATGAATCAGAGCCGCGCCCGTCAGGAAGCGGCCGCTTTGTGAGGTGGAGTTGTTTCGGAGCCATCCAACCCGTGTGAGCGGCCCCTCCCTGACGGTCGGGGCACTGATGGGGCTCGACCATTCGCAACATTCGTGTCATTCGTGGTTGAAGAAGAACAACTGCGAATCGGGCGAATGAACGGGGCATTCTACTTCTCAATGCTTGCCTCCCAGCCGTCGTAGTCACCACCGTACCGTTCTGCCAATGCTGTCATCCGGTCAGTGGTCGCAAAAACAGCAGCCTCTTCCGGGACAGCGTGTATTTCAGCGATGCACGAATACTGATGTGGACCGAAGATTCTCTGCCACAGTGATGTTGCTGGAGATCGATGCGTGCGAATGTTTTTGTAACCGGCGCTTTTCAATTCTTCTGCTGCCTGATTGGCGTCACTCATGGATTCGAAGTAGAGATAGTGGATTGTGTGAGCCGGCTTAGTGAGGTCGGCCCCATGACTCGCCATCGCAGCAAGCACACGTCGGTCTCCGTCACGGTCTGACATGATTCTCTCCTGTGAGCAATTGCGACTTGTTCACTTCTGTGTTCACCGATAGGCTCAGCAATCGCGAGCATGGCAAGCACCATTCTCTCACCTTCGGGCGAGATCACGCAATGAAGTCAGACAAACTCGAACCCCGTGACACGCCGCTCGCACGGACTTTGTATGAGGTCATCTTTGAAGCCGACACGTTTGCCGGCAAGGCGATTGACCTGGCGTTGCTGGTGTTGATCGTGGTGAGCGTGATGGCGGTGTCGATCGAGACGATCGACCGCTACGACACGGAAGATTATCGACCGACGTTTCTCGCGGTCGAGTGGACGTGCACGATCTTGTTCACCCTGGAGTACGCTGTTCGCATCTGGTGCCTGAAGCGACCGTTGGCGTACGTATTCAGCTTCTTCGGCATTGTCGATTTGCTGTCATTTCTCCCGGCGTACGTCGGCATTGCTGCCTCTCAGTTGTTGGGAAAGGACATTCAGCGGAGTAGCTTTGCGGTCATCCGAGCGTTGCGTCTGTTGCGAGTTTTTCGTGTTCTTGAACTCTCCTGGTTCGAGTCGGAGGCGAACTCGCTACGCAAGGCGGTCTGGGATGCGCGGGCGAAGGTGGTCGTGTTCTTCATGACCGTGCTGATCATCGTGACGATCGCCGGCGCTGCGATGTACGAGATCGAGCATGTTCCGGGACCGGAAGGCTCATCCGACTTCGAGTCGATTCCGCAGTCGATCTATTGGGCCATCATCACGATGACGACGGTGGGTTATGGCGATGTCGTGCCGCAGACGACGCTGGGCAAACTTGTCGCAGCGATCCTGGTTCTGCTGGGGTACAGTCTGATCATCGTCCCGACCGGGTTTGTCTCTGCCGAGCTAGGTGTGACCAAACGCCAAGGAGGCAAATCAAGAAGCTGTCCGCAGTGCGAGCGGACGGAACACCATGTGGACGCCAACTTCTGCGACGCCTGCGGGACGCAGTTGCCTGTGACGCCATGATGTTGTTGATTCGCCCGAACCCGGTGGGAATCTGGTCGAGTGTCGATACAATCCGCAGATGCTTTCCTCAGAGACTCAGCATCCGGATGACCCGCAGGACGAGTACACGCGTCGACGTGCCACTGCGGTGAGTGATGCTCAACGATTGGAGGCGAAGGACGCGAGGTTTTCGACTTTGCGGGGACTCGCGTTCCTCACGGGACTCATCCTCACTCTCTTGTTTCTGCGTGAATCGATTTCGGGCTGGTGGCTCGTTCTCGTCTTCGCGGCGTTTCTGACGGCAGTCGTCCTGCATCTGCGAGTGGTCTCAGCTCTCACGGTCGCGAAGCGGCGAGTCGGCCACTATCAGGCTGGACTCGACCGTTTGCAGGGACGATGGCGCGGCATCGGAGCCACGGGGGAACGTTATCGTGATGCGGCTCATGTCTACACGGACGATCTCGACATCTTTGGTGACGGATCGCTGTTTCAGCAGATCACAGCCGCCCGCACGAGGTTAGGAGAAGATCAACTGGCCGACTGGTTCCGGGAACCGGCAGATTGCGAAACGATCCTCTTGCGTCAACAGGCCATCCTTGAACTGCGGAATGACGTCGAACTTCGCGAACAACTCGCCCTGCTCAATGCAAAGGTTCACGATGACTTTGATCAGAATGCACTGCTTGAGTGGATCGGCATCCCCTCGCGACCTCTGCGGATGGCAGCACGGGTGTTTGCGGGTTTGATCACACTGTCGACGTTCGCGCTGTTTCTGATGTGGTGGTTTCAGAACATGCTGTTCTCGCTGCTGCTGATCTCGTTGGCTGCACAGACGCTGTTTCTGGCCCGTTATCGCAAGCTGATCATGTCGACGCTGACGAGTGTCGACGACGCGGGAGCCGGTCTCGCCATCCTGGAACAAGTCCTCGACCTCATGGAAAACCGGCGGTTCGAGTCTCCGTTGTTGATCGAGATCGTCGAACGTTTGCGCGTCGACGGCGTGCCTCCCTCCCAGACGATTGGTCAACTGAATTCGCTGATCGGATATCTCAATAACTCCCTGCGGAATCAGTTCTTCGCCCCGCTGGCGGTGCTGCTGTGTCTCCCGTTGCATCTCGTGCATGCGATCGAACGTTGGCGTGAGTCGGTCGGAAGCCACATTCCGCAGTGGTGCTCAGCCGTCGCGGAGTTCGAGGCACTCGTCTCACTGAGTCGTTTCACCTTCGAGCATCCCGAGTACCCGTTTCCTCAGCTGTCAGACGAGGTCAAATGTTTTGAGGCGACGGAACTCGGACACCCGCTGCTTTCGAAGCGTGAATGTGTCGCCAACGATGTTTGTCTCGACGAAAAGACGGTCCTGTTGCTGGTGAGCGGTTCGAACATGTCGGGCAAGAGCACATTGCTGCGGACCATTGGGACGAATGTCGTGTTGGCCCTGACGGGAGCGCCGGTACGCGCGAAGTCGCTGCGTTTGTCGCCATTTCAACTCGGCACAGCGATGCGGATCAGTGACTCACTGCAAGAGGGCAAATCTCTGTTCTTCGCGGTCCTCAAACGGATCAAACGCGTCGTCGACCTGGCAGACGGCGAACGGCCCCTGTTGTTCCTGCTTGATGAAATTCTGCAAGGCACCAATTCGCACGACCGACGAATCGGAGCGGAGGCAGTTATCCGCAATCTGATCAATGGCGGGGCCATCGGACTGGTCACGACTCACGACCTTGCGTTGACGGACATCGCGGACACACTTCCGGGCGCAAAAAACGTCCACTTTGCAGACCAACTCAAGAACGGTGAGATGACCTTTGACTATCATCTCCGTCATGGCGTCGTGGAGAAAAGCAACGCGATCGAACTGATGCGGCTGGTGGGATTGAAGGTGTGAGGTTCTTGGCTTATGGCGATAGGCTATTGGCTGATGGCTCATAGCAACCAACGTACTGCCCACTGCCCACTCCCCACTCCCCCCGTCCATCTGAGTTGACGACAGACGCTCGATGTCCCAAGCTGGCGTGCTGACACCGACACACATATTCAACAACGAAAACTGATCCGTATGACGACCGAGGCTGCGAAGACCTATCTCACGAACTTGTTTGGACTCGATGGCAAGACGGCTGTGGTCATCGGCGGGACGGGCGTGCTTGGTGGAGCGTTCTGCGATGCGTTGGTGGGGGCGGGGGCGCATGTCGTCGTGGTCGGTCGAAGCGATGAACGCGGGAACGCAGCCGTCTCGAAGATGTCAGACGCGGGCGGCAGTGCGGAGTTCGTTGCCGCTGACTCAACGAGCCGCGATGATTTGCAAGCCATCGTGGATCATCTCAAGGCAAACGACCGTCAGTGCGATGTGTTGATCAACGGAGCCGGCACGAACTCAGCGACCCCCTTTCTGGAGATCAGCGATGAGGAATGGGATCACATCATGGCGGTGAACGTGGCCAGCGTGCGAATCGGATGTCAGGTTTTTGGACAGGACATGCTCAATCGCGGGACCAATGGGTCGATTATCAACATTGCATCTGTCAGTTCGGAGTTGCCATTGTCGCGTGTGTTCACCTACTCGACGAGCAAGGCAGCAGTGCTGAGTCTCACCCGCAACCTCGCACGCGAATGGGCGACGAGCGGGATTCGGGTCAACGCACTCTCCCCGGGCTTCTTTCCCGCTGAGCAAAACAAAAAGGTGCTGACCCCCGACCGCATCAAGCAGGTCATGGAGCACACGCCGATCCATCGTTTCGGCGAGCCGCACGAACTGGCGGGGGCGATTCTGCTGATGGCGTCTAATCAAGCCGGCAGTTTTCTCACCGGGGCAAACGTTTACGTCGACGGTGGCTTCACGGCCATGACGATTTGAAGTCGGTTCACTGGTGTTGGTCGACGTTTGGGGTGAAATCCAGATAAACCGCAAAGATCACGCAGAGTGCCTGCATGAGCAACACCACACGAATGCGGGCTGTTTTCCCGTCGTGGAATCGCTTATCCTCATTCGCTTGATGCACTGACGGAGCAAGTGATTCAGGACGACCGATGAGTGAGTCCCCAGCAACCGCGGATACAGCACCAACGTCCCGTTGGACGGTGCGGCGAGCGCTGATCGTGCTGGGGATCATGGCATTGGCGATTCCCTTCGTGGTGATCGAGTTAGGGAAACTGAGTCTCGAGAATGATGTCGCGACGTGGCTGCCGGCAGACGACCCGCATTCGCAGGTGCTATCCTGGTTTCATGCGCGGTTCGGCGATCATTCGGGCCTGCTCGTCTCGTGGGATGGCTCCTCGCTGAACGATCCCCGTGTGGAGAAGTTCGCGGCTGCCCTGGCCGGTCCACCTGACGACGTCGGAAAACGCACTCAACTGAGAACGGGCATTCTCGAAGTCTTGAGTCCTCATGATCTGGTCCGCCGCATGCTGGCGAGTGATGTCGATCGCGATACCGCAGTCGACCAACTACAGGGCGTTGTCATCGGAACGGGTCTGCTGAAGGTCCGACTCACGTCCACCGGCAAACCGATGCAGGATCAGATCGTCGAGCGGATTCGTCAGCGGGCGATGAATGAGCTAGGGATCACTCTCACATTTCGCTCGCCCATCGCAGAGCAACAGTCGGGAACTGAAGTCGCCCATGAGGAGCCGCAGGAGGAGACCTTCCGGGCGAACGAGTTCTCGGGTCCGGAAGCAGATGACCCCTACCCGCTTCCGCCTCCGCACGACTTTCAGATTGAATGGGCCGGCATGACTCCCGGCTCACCAAACACCCGGAAGATCAAGGAGATCTGCGGGGAGACGAATCAACCGAACGAACAACAGCTCATTGAGGACGTATTCTTCGCTCCCGGCAATCCCGTCGCGGTCATCGTGACGCTGGATCAGGAAGGTGAAGAGAAGGTTCAAGAAACGTTGACCATGATCCGCGACGCGGCGGCAGCAGCCGGGGTGCCGGAATCGTCATTGCACATGGGCGGGAGCCCGGTCGGTCGCGGCGAACTCGATCGTGAAGCGGAAGCCGCGTCGTGGAACCCGGACGTACCGTGGTGGAACTTCCCCAAACGGTCACCTGTCCTCTTGTCTGGCATCGTCGGGATCGGGCTCTCCTTTATCGTCCTGCAGAGCTTTCGTCTGGCGATCCTCGTGCTCATCGCGGATTTGTACGTGGCGGCAGTCGCGGTCGCGTTGCTGCCTGCCACGGGACACCCGATGAACATGGTGTTGATCGTGATGCCGAACCTGCTCATCGTGCTGACGGCATCAGGAGCGGTCCACATTGCCAACTACTGGAAGCATGCGGCGGCAAAAAACCTGGATGGTGCTGTTTCGTCGGCGGTGAAGATGGGATGGCAGCCGTGTCTGCTCGCAAGCGTAACGACGGCCATTGGACTCAGCTCTCTCACCACCAGTGTCCTTCGTCCGGTGAAAGAGTTTGGAATCTTCTCAGCGATTGGATGTGTCCTTTCACTGGTCGTCGTGTTGTTTGGATTCCCCTCCATGTTGCGGTTGTGGAAAGGGAGTGCGCCCCCGCCTGAAGATGCTGACCGCTCCGTCTGGCGTTGGCTGGGACACTGGCTGCATGAGCGCGGCACCGCTGTCACCATCTACGGCATGCTCGCCATGGCGGTCGGGCTTTACGGGCTGAAGTGGTTCCGGACCGAGACGAAGGTCATTCGTTACTTTCAGCCGGACTCCCGTATCGTGCAGGATTATGAGTTTCTGGAACGCAATCTCGCAGGCATCGCTCCGGTGGATGTTGTGATCGCCTTCGACGAACAGGCACAAGAGGATCTCACCTCCGTCGAGCGGATGGAACTCGTGCGAACGATCAAGGAACAGGTCGCCGCATATCCGGAAATCAGCGGGACATTGGCCCTGTCTGATTTTCGGTCTCCGATGCAGCCTCCGCCGGACGATGCCCCGTTACTCGTCAAAGCCCGCTACAACAAAACGGACAGCGAACTCAAGAAGTTCATCGAGAGAGCGCAATCTGACGGTGAAAATGAACTGCTCGCGGTCAATCCGGCAGAATTGAGCGTGCAGTTCGAGGACCATCGGGTTGAGTTGCCCGCCGGGGCCGAGCTGTGGCGCATCCGGGCACAAGTCGCCCTCATGACAGATCTCGATTACAGTGTCATGACCGATGATCTGAACGAGCTGGTGACGAAATCTTTGAGAGATGTTCCCGGCACCTCGCATGTCGTCACAGGAACGATCCCTCTCTTCCTGCGCACTCAAAACGCCGTCGTCGAAAGTCTCGTCAAGAGCTTCGGGCTGGCATTTACCGTGATTGCGATCGTGATCATGATCCTGCTGCGTCATCCCATTGCCGGGTTGATCACCATGTTGCCTAATCTCATGCCCGTGATCGTCGTGTTCGGTCTGATCTCCGCTGCGGGTGTGCCGGTCGACATCGGAACGATGATCACCGCATCGGTCGCCCTCGGGATCGCCGTGGACGGCACGCTGCATCTGCTGACGTGGTTCCGTGACGGGTTGCAACAAGGCATGTCGCGCCGGGACGCCATCGCGCTGGGGCTCGCTCATTGTGGCCCCGCCATGTGGCAAACCAGTGCCGCGATCGGTCTCGGTCTGTCGATGCTGGCGTTTGCGGACCTGTTGCTCATCAGTCGTTTCGGTTGGTTGATGGGCGCACTGATCGGCGCCGCACTCGCAGCGGACATTCTGTTTCTCCCCGGACTGCTCGCGGGACCATTGGGGACGATGATCGAAAAGCGAATCCCCCGTCAGATCGTCGAATCAGTCCCATCCGACGAACGCACGCACTCCCATGCGGATGTTCCGGTGTCGGCATCCCGGGCGGAAGTGCAGAAAAAAGGAGAACACATCAAACTCCCCGAACCGGCCCGGTCGGATTCGTAACATCGTCATCACGGATTGCGGTGCAATCTCCGGAAACAGAATGTGACAACCTTGCGGAACGTTCGTCTGACCATCGCCTACGAGGGCACGAACTATGCGGGTTGGCAAGTCCAGCCGGAACAGTCTTCCGTGCAGGGGACGATCGAGGGTGCGATCGAACGACTCACCGGGGAAACGATTCGCATTCACGGTGCCGGACGTACCGATGCGGGCGTGCACGCGATTGGTCAGGTCGCTCATTTTCACACCGAATCAACGATTCCCCCCGAGCGATTTGCACCCGCGCTCAACCGTGAGCTGCCCAAAGACATCATCATTCATGACTCCCGCGAGGTACCGGACGAGTTTCACGCACGATACTCAGCGGTCCGAAAGCAGTATCGCTATCTGATCGACACGGCCGAGTTGACGCCTCCCGCGATGAGAGACCTCGTGTGGCGAGTGCATGGTGCCTTCGATGAAGTTACCCTGACGGAGGCAGCAACCCGCTTGATCGGCCGTCACGACTTCAGTGCCTTCGAATCCAAATCGTCGCCCGACGAGGACAGTTGCCGCACGGTGCAAGACATCGTCGTGTCGCGCGTGCCGTCAGCCTTCGGATGGCACGAGAATCATGAGTTGCTGGCGATCGCGATCACGGCCGACGGGTTTCTGTACAACATGGTCCGCTCGATCGTTGGCACGATGGTCGAGGTGGCACAAGGGCGATGGACGACTGACGATGTGACGCGCATGCTGAAGAGCCGCGACCGATCGCAAGCCGGGTCAACCGCGCCGCCGCACGGACTGTGTCTCATGTGGGTCGACTACGCGGGAGCTGATCAACTTCACTGCGAAGCGGAGTCGCAGGAGATCGTGCCATGAAAGTCATGCACATCATCACCCGCATGATCGTCGGTGGTGCTCAGGAGAACACCCTGCACACGCTCGAAGATCAGCACGCCCTGCACGGCGATCAGGTCTGTCTCGTCACCGGACCGTCGCTGGGGCCCGAGGGGAGCCTGATGAAGCGCGCCTACGCCGCCGGATTCCCGATTTACGAACTTGATGAGATGCAGCGCAGCATCCATCCCTGGCAGGACTGGAAGGCTTACGCTTCACTCAAACGGTTGATTCGAGACTTCCAACCAGACATCGTGCATACGCACAGCAGCAAGGCGGGCGTCATCGGTCGCGCAGCGGCAAAGGCTGTCGGCATCCCGTGCGTACACACGGTGCACGGGGCGTCGTTTCATTACGGACAACATCCGGTCCTGTTCCGTGCTTACGTCGCAGCCGAACGTTGGGCCGCACGCCGGACGTCTCACTTCATTTGCGTTGCCGATGCCATGACGACCGACTACGTCGAACAGCACATCGACACGGCTGATCGATTCACGACGGTCTACAGCGGCTTCGACGTCGAACCGTTTCTCACTCCGCCTCGTTCCCCTGAGGAAGTGCGCGCCGAGTTGGGACTTTCACCCGAGCATCTCGTCGTCGGCAAGATCGCTCGCCTGTTCCATCTCAAGGGGCACGAGTTCCTCCTCGAAGCGGCACCCGCCATCGTCGCGAGTCATCCGGAAACGAGATTCCTGCTCGTGGGGGACGGCATTCTTCGCCAGCAGTTTGAACAGCAAATTGAGACGATGGGATTGTCGGACAACTTCGTGTTCACCGGGCTCGTCCCGCCGACGCAGATCCCCGAACTCGTGCATGCGATGGATATCGTGGTGCACACCAGCCAATGGGAAGGGCTGGCACGCGTCTTGCCGCAGGGGCTCATCTCCAGTAAGCCGGTCGTCACTTACGACGTCGGCGGAGCACGTGAGGTCGTCATTCCCGGCGAGACCGGCTATCTACTGCCCCGTGATTCGGTCGCCGAACTGACATCCGCCATCTGCGAACTGGCGGACGATCCGACTCTCCGCGAACGAATGGGGGCAGCCGGACGCGAACGCTTCACGGATCGGTTCCGTCACCAGACCATGACCCTCCGCATCCGCGAGGTCTACTCAAGCGTTCTTGGTCGCACTGCGACTTGAGACAATCTGTTCTCCTGATCTTGCTTTTAAGGAGATCGAGCGTGGCCGACGTCCAGGTTTTCCCAAGTCGGAGCATGCTTCAGGTCAACCCGGTTGACCCAACAGGACGGATGTTGGTTTCCGCTGCGTCCATTTCACTCAGCTCGGACATTTCTCACTGCATCAAATCGACGCAGGTCGATGAATAAAGTGATGTATCGACAAATTGCGTGTTTTCTACGCAAGATCGGAGGGAACCGACGTGTCGATGGGAATGGACTTCTGGAAACACGGTCCTCGGGCCGGATGTACCGCTTTGATCCTCATGCTGGTGGGGGTGTTTTCGCCTGCGCGCGAGTCGCACGCGGATCTCATCTGGAGAGATCACTACTCCAACAATCAATCGATCTCGAACGGGGACGTGCTGACCGACGCCAATGGAGTCAACATCACCGTGGGCACGACGGTCTACTCCGATAACGACGGCGGCACCTTTGACCTCGACTCCTACTCCAACCCGGACTACTTCACCTTCCGAAATCAACGATTGGGGGGTGTGAATCGTAACATGCAATTCAGCATGGACAACCAGAACAACGACCCGGCTGACTACCTGGAACTGACGCTCACCTTCGATACGGCCGTGACGGGCATGAACTTTACGCTGCTGGATATCGATTCGGGCACTTGGGACGACGGAGTTGAGGTGTTCTACAACGGCAGCAACAATGCGCGAGACAATGCCGGGATCACCGTCACGACGGGCGCATACAACGGCATCGACAACGAGACTTACATGCATGGGTGGGAAGGCTACGGGTCGAATGCCGGCAATAACGAGAGCTTGGGTAACATCGGATTCGACTTCGGGTCAATTGAGATCATCTCGATTCGGATTCGTTATTTCTCCACGGATGATGCAGACTTCAACCCGGGAGGACAGGTGGCGGGACTGACCGACATTACTTACACCGAGGCAGTCCCCGAGCCAAGTTCCGTCGTGCTGTGTGCGATGTTTGGACTTGTTTTCGGATGGTCGCAATGGCGGCATCTCAGAGGCCAACATCGGCCGAAGGCACCGGAACAGCAGAACGGCGTGTCGCCTATCGCAGTCGTCTCACGGGCAAGCGACGCACCTGTCCGAACGCGTGCTCGCGAAGAGCGTCCGTTGCAAAACGTGGCGTGAGTGCTTGACGATCTACATCGTCCGGCGCATCCGGCGTCCGCCGACGAAGCTGTTGATGACCAGGTTGCCCATGTCCTGAGCGTTGCACGTCGCACTCACGCCGCCGGTCACACGGGCGAGTTGCTCGACGAAGTTCACGAGGCCCATGTAGAAGTAGTCCTCAATCAACGCGAAACTCGCCACGTGGAGCCCCTCGTCCGCACATCGTTTCGCTTCCGCGAGGGTGATCTTCGCTGTCTTTTCAGCGGGAGGGTAGATCAGCATCACATTGCGTCCCTCGACGTGCGCGGTCGGCTCGCCGTCGGTGATCACGATGATCTGCTTGTTCTGCGCCGGCTGCCGATGCAGAATCCGCCGGGCGAATTGCAGCCCCGCGTGAATGTTGGTGAAGTGCTCGGGCACGAAGCCGGGCGGGTTGTCGAGATTGATCTTCAACCGCACCATCGGGTCATACATGCTGACCGGTTTGGGAGCCGAGTAGAGCAGTTGCTTTTCCGTCATGGGCGAGGCGTACGTGTAAAACCCGACGAACTGCAGGAAGTCACTCTGATAACGACTCCGGACAAGAGCCTGCAGTGCAAGGGCCACCCGCTTGGCCCCCGCGAACTTCCCGTAACGCATCATGCTCCCCGACATGTCGAGGAGCACGACCGTTGCACAAGATGTCTGGTACTCCGTGTCGTGGACCACGAGGTCTTCCTCGGTGATGTTGAGTTGAGGGTTGAGGGTTGAGGGTTGAGAGAGACTTTCACTCGACCTTCGACCATCAACATTCGACCCTCTCAACCCGTTCGCAGAGCGATACATCGCGTTCTTCAGTGTCTCGTGCATGTTGAGATTGCTGACCGGGTCGCCGAATTCGTACGGCTTCGACTCCTCGTGGAGTGTCTGACCCGCGCCGCGGAATTCCGTGTCGTGACGTCCCAGCTTGTCCTTGTTGCGGACGTCGAACAGCTCTTCGAGCGCCTTGTTCTCGACACGCCGCATCCCCTTGGGCGTGATCATGAACGTGCCGTCACGATCCTTTTCCAGATACCCCTGCTTGATCAGCATCTCGACGACGTCCGGGTGCGACTCTTCCAGATGCTCCAACTCGCTGAGCATGTCCTCACCATAGTCCATCAGGTACTGGCTGAACTGGTCGAAGATCTGATCAGCAGACTGAGGCGTGAACTTCTCCGAGCCGTCCCAGCGTGAGTATTCAAACGTCGGCATGTTTCTGCGGGGTTGAGATTCTCAGACTATTGATCGAAGTGATGCGATGATCATCAGAGCCCGTCACCGAAGCCGTCTGTAGGCGGTGATTCGGGGACAGTTGGACGGGGCTCGTCCGGTGCCGATCGCGGCGACTCCTGCCTCTGATGCGATGACGGACTTGCGGGTGAGTCGCCCTCATTGGGCTTCTTTCGTGACCGGCGACGGTTTCGCTTTCGATCGGCTCGCCTCTGTTTTGGGGGGCTTTGCGGAGCGGGCGACTCTTCGAGTTCCATGGGAGATTCCAAAGCCTCGACTTCCGTCATCGGCTCTTCAACGACAGGCTCCACTTCGATCACTGGAGCCGCTGGTAGAGCGACGTCATCGGGATGAAGTTCAACGACCAGATCCAGTGGCTCAGCGAGTGTCCGCACGGGACGTCGCGGCTCGATGAGCGACATGCGTTTCCCGTCGCCGCAGACGTGACACGTCACGACGGTGCGATCACCCGATGCCCGACGCTCAGCCCCACAGTCTGCACATCGCCAGCGACGGCGGACGTCCAGATCCAGTCGCATTCCGGGGCCTTTCATCGGCGAGTTTTTCCTTTGGATCAGAAGTAGGGAGGCGATTGCAGCACGATCGCTGGCAAACCCGACTCCCTTCATTCTAGACTCTGCCCCTCAGATTGACACTCCCCTGCTGAACGATCCAACATGACGGACGAACCAACCGGGCTGCAAAATGACGTCAAACACATCCTGCGCGGGCTGCTGATGGGCGCGGCGGACATCATTCCCGGCGTCTCCGGCGGCACGATGGCCCTTATCCTGGGCATCTATAACCGATTGGTGACCGCCATCAGCCATGTCGACAGAACGCTGCTGGGACACCTGACACACCGTCGATGGTCAGACGCGGCGAAACACCTCGACCTGCGATTCCTGATCGCCCTGGGGGCCGGCATCGCCACCGGGATCGTGGCACTCGGCAGCCTGATGCATTTGTTACTGGAGGATTACACGCAATACACACTGGCAGCGTTCTTTGGACTGATTGCCGCGTCGAGTCTGCTCGTGGGGCGGATGATCGAGAAGTGGACACCCGGAATCGTGACTCTGGTTGCCCTCGGTGCAGCGGTCGCACTCTGGATTGTCCGTCAACCCGCGCTCACTCACCCCCCCGACGCCTTGTGGTACGTCTTCGTCTGCGGCGTCATTGGCATCTGCGCGATGATCCTCCCCGGTATCAGCGGCGCCTTCATCCTGCTGATCCTCGGCAAATATCACGACATCACGGGCATCATCAAAGACACGCTCAAACTGATCATCACGTCTGACAATGTGTTGACGGTGTTTGTCTTCGCAGCCGGTTGTGCGATCGGCCTCATCAGCTTCTCCAAGGTGCTGCGTTGGCTGCTCGCCCGGCACGAGTCTCAGACAATGGGTGTGCTTTGCGGGTTCATGCTCGGCTCGCTGTGGAAGATCTGGCCCTTTCAGCGTGATCTCACACCCGGCGAGGAGAAGTTCAAACTCAAACAGTTCGAACACCTCTCACTCAGCGAAGTGCCGATCGACGTCACGTTCGCAGTGACCATCGGAATCGCCATTGCTGCCGTTCTGTTCGTGCTCATCCTCGACAGGATGACCCACGGACACGACATCGTCCCCTTACAGGACCAGCCGACGGATAGCGAGTGAGTCCGTCCGGTTGACGATGCCGTGGAGAAGGTTTCCAACCTGCTGACCGACGACACCGGATGGGAGGTTGGAAACCTGGCCCACGTCATGAGAATCAGTTGTCGATCTCCATCAAGGCCTTGTTTGCGACTTGTTGCACATACGGTCGCTCATCTTCGGCGAGGCGTTGCAGATCGGGAATCGCCGACTTCGCAGCAGGACCGAGGGACACGAGCAGGCGGTACGCGCCGATACGCAGTTGGCGATCCTCGGACGTCAACGTCTCCAGCACGACCGGAAGTATCTCCTCCGCATATTTCGTTGTGTTCCACAATGACTCGGCTGCCCGCAGCCGCACGGACGTATCCTCGTCCTTGAGTGCCAGATGAAGAGCCTCGGTGTTCTCGTCATTGGTGCGGAGGACTGTGCCAAGTGAGATCGCGGCAAGTCGACGGACAGACGGATCTAAGTCACTCAAGAGTTTCCTTAACGCCAGCGTCCCCGCGTCTCCGATGGTGGCCAGCGATGCCGCCGCCGCTTCGCGGACCTCCTGAAGATCATCAAAGATCACCAGCTCCGCAAGTGATGCAGCTGCGATGCCGGATGGTGGACCGATTGCTCCCAAAGCGACAGCCGACTTCTTGCGAAGCGGACCCGAGTCGTCACTCGTCAGGCGGATTAGCATGGGCACCGCCGGCGACGCCTGCGGACCAACAAGTGCCAAGCCGTCTACCGCTGCCGCCTGCAACTCGTGAGCTTCGTGCGTGTGACCAATGTCCGTCTCGATGAGCTTCAACAACGCGGCGACCGCGTGGTCGCTGGCACCTCCGATGCGAGCCAGTGCTTCGACGCAGGAAAGGCGGTCGACATGTGTGCGAGATTTATCATGGAGAACAGTGGCCAGTTCGGGAGTCGCCTTTGCGGCGATCGGCCCCATCAATGCGATTGCCTTCGCGGCCCACGCGGCTGTCGATGCAGGCTCGGAACGGTCGTCATTCGCCAGCAATGAACGAAACACGGGCACTGCGGACTCAGCATGCTCGCCGATCCGCCCGAGCGTCAATGCTGCCTGCTTACGTGTGTACCATGGAAGTTCCTGATCGCGGACGAGCAGCAGCAATCCCGGCACTGCTTCCGCAGCCGCTGCTGACTGAAAATCGAGCGACTTCATCAACTCCCGCCACTCGGCGAGTGTGCGTCCTGCATACGGCTCATCCGAAGATTGAGCTGCGAGAAGCGGTTGGCAGACAAAAAGGCATGTTACCAGACAGACAAATCGGCAATGCGCTCCCGAGTCGGATCTTCGGAAGGAAAAGAGTAAGTTCCGTTTGGCCGCACATTTCAAACGGGCGGCAAAACGAAACCAACGTGATGTGAGACAGTCAAACATTGCAAATTGAGTGTGTGGTCGGAGACCCGTATTTGTCAATTTGCAATACCGAAATGGCCAATTGCCATGATCCGCCTCACGGCATGACGACCATCTCACACGACAGGCTGCCTGCGGCGGGGATGTACGTCTCTCGGACGTAGTCCATCACCTGACGGTCGGCGTTGAACCGCCAGCCCAACGTGCGGACGGAGCGTTTCATACGGCGGATCCATTCCTGCGGCATGTCGTCCTGATCGCGGTCGTAATAGACCGGGATGACTTCATCCTGTAGGACACGCACGAGATCGTCGCCGTCACGGGCATCCTGAATCTCCTGATTGGCGTGCGTCTGTCCGGTCCCGATGGCGAAGCCGTTCTGGCCATCGAACGCCTCGGCCCACCAGCCGTCGAGAATTGACAGGTTGAGTCCGCCATTGAGCACGACCTTCTGACCGCTGGTGCCGGACGCTTCGAGTGGCCGACGGGGATTGTTGAGCCAGACATCGACACCTTGAACAAGGTGTCGCCCCAGATTGATATCATAGTCTTCAAGGAACACGACCTTGCCCTTGAAGCGTGGCTCCTGCGACATGGTGACGATCCGTTGCAGGATCGTCTTGCCGTGATCGTCAGCCGGGTGTGCCTTGCCGGCGAAGATGAACTGCACCGGTTGCTCGATGTCGTTGACCAGCTTCTCAAGCAGTTCAAGGTCACGCATCACGAGGTCGGCACGCTTGTAGGGGGCAAACCGACGTGCGAAACCGATCGTCAGAGTTCGCGGGTCGAGATACGACTGGAGTTGGTCAATCTCCTTCGCCGACTTTCCGTATCGCTCCGCCTGCTGCGTGAGGCGTTTCCGTGAGTAAACGATCAGCCGGTTCTTCAGTGACTGATGCGTCTCCCACAATTCGCCGGGAGAGAGATTGTCGATACCGCTCCAGACGTCGGCTTCACCCGTCCGGAGATACCACTTCTCAGGAAGGACGCGGTCGTAGAGCACCCGCATCTGGGCGGCGAGCCAGGTCGGCACGTGCACCCCGTTGGTGATGTGGCCGATCGGTATCTCCTCCTCACTTCTCCACGGCCAAAGCGATCTCCACATACGGCGGCTCACAACCCCATGCAGGTTCGACACCGCATTTGCACGGCGACTCGTCTTGAAGGCAAGCACCGTCATGCAGAACGACTCATCAGCGTTCTGTGGATCGACGCGCCCGAGGCCCATCAGCCCTTCGTGATGAATCCCCAACTCTTCAGCGAGCGGACCTACATGCTCATCGAGCAGACCGCCGTCAAACCGGTCATGGCCAGCGGGGACTGGGGTGTGAGTCGTGAAGACGCCACTCGCTGCCGTCTCGCGGAGGGCGTCATCGAATGTGAGACCGTCATGCTTCATCCGCATCCGAATGATCTCCAGCGGTGCGAAGGCGGAGTGCCCTTCGTTCATATGGATCACGCGGGGATTGATACCCAAAGCAGTTAGTGCCCGAACGCCGCCGATGCCGAGCATAATCTCCTGTCGGATGCGGGTCCGCTGATCGCCACCGTAAAGACGTGCGGTCAGCTGACGATCCTCTTCGGTGTTCTGTTTGATGTTAGTGTCGAGCAGATATAACCGGACCCGGCCGACATTGAGTTCCCAGACACTCGCGAAGATGCTTCCCTTGCGGGTCTCAACCGAAATGACGACCGGCTCGCCACTGACCGTCATCGCCTGCTTCAAGGGGAGGGACTTCGGATCGACGTCAGCGTACTCCTCCTGCTGCCAACCAGTCTCGTCGACCGATTGTGAGAAGTACCCCTCATGATAGAAGAGGCCCACCGCGACAAGCGGAATCCCCAGGTCGGACGAACTCTTGAGGTGGTCACCCGCCAGCACGCCGAGACCTCCGGAGTAAATGCGAAGCGATTCGTGAATGCCGAACTCGGCAGAAAAATACGCCGCCGGTCGATTGCCCAACACGCCTGCATGGACATCGCCCCACGTGTCGTGAGAGTCCATGTACTCTTGCCAGCGACGATAGGCCCAGTTGATCCGCGAGTGCAGCACCTCCTCACGCGCACGGACTTCGAGCTTGTCGGGGCCATACTCTCGCAGAAGAAGCACGGGATTGTGCGACAATTCGGACCACCGGCGGGGATCGATCTCGCGAAAAATGCTAGTGACTTCAGGCTGCCAGCTCCACCAGAGGTTCTGAGAGAGCTCGTTGAGTTTCTCGTGAATCGACTTCTGCGACATCGTGTTTCTTCCGTAGGAAAAGGTGCGTCGTAATCTCTTCGCCACTCCGTTGGTCATTGCCTACAGGGCGAACCCTGACGACCGAACGCGATTGCAGTATAGTGAACTGCATCCTGCCGTCGAGGTCCGCACACCAGCGGATGGCAGTCTGCGTCGAACACTTTTCTCACTCAATCCAGCAGAATGTCGATGAAAGCAGCCTTTATCGAACAGACCGGCGCACCGGATGTCATTCAGTACGGCGACCTTTCGGACCCGACGCCGGGTGCCTCCGAGGTGCTGGTCAAAGTGGGAGCGGTCGCGGTCAATCCGATCGACACTTATCTGCGAGCCGGGATTGTCGCCATGCCGTTCGAGTTCCCGTACATCATCGGAAGCGACGTCGCCGGAACAGTCGAGGCGGTCGGCAGTAACGTGACACGGTTCCAGCCGGGAGATCGAGTCTGGGGAAGTAACCAGGGATTCTTCGGCCGGCCCGGCACGTTTGCCGAGTACGCTGCGATCGATGAGCAGTGGCTGTACCCCACGCCCGATGAGCAATGCGATGAGCAGGCTGCCGCCGGCGCGCTCACGGGAATCACCGCACATCTGGGTCTGTTCCTGCATGCGGGTTTGCGGGAAGGCGAGATCGTTTTCGTCAACGGAGGCACCGGTGGTGTCGGCTCTGCCGTCGTGCAGTTCGCCAAGGCGGCAGGAGCACGTGTGATCGCGACAGTCGGCAGTGATGAGAAGCGCAAGTTGTGCGAGACACTCGGAGCCGACCTCGTGCTCGACTATCACTCATCAACACTTGACGACGAAATTCGCGCATTCGCTGAGTCAAACGGCGGACTCGACATCTGGTGGGAGACCCAGCGTGAACCGAGCTTCGACCGCACCGTCGGTCTCATGAAGAAGCGTGGTCGCATCGTTCTCATGGCCGGACGGGATGCACGGCCCGCGTTTCCTGTCGGCCCGTTCTACGTGAACGAGCTGCGGCTTGTCGGTTTCGCAATGTTCAATGCGTCTCCGGACGAACAATCCGAATGTGCGGATGAAATGAATCACTGGGCCGCATCGGGACAATGGAAGCCGCTCATCGGAGAAGCACTCCCGCTCGCCGATGCCGCCAAGGCTCATCAACTGCAGGAGGCAAACACACTGCAAAAGCAGGGCAGCCTGACCGGCAAGATCGTCTTGAAGCCTTGATGTCAACCGGCCTGAAAGATGTGACCGTTGCCCATTGAGTCCTCCGCCATGCATCAGCTCCGCACGATCATACTCGCATCGATTGCGTTGCTGATGCTCACGCCGCCGATCAATGCACAGGACGATTCGGCACAGAATCATGTGACGCAGGGCGTGAACTTCCAAACAGACGTCCAGCCCATCTTTGCACGGCATTGCCTCAAATGTCATGGCAAGAATGATCCGCGCGGCGGGCTGCAACTCACATCCCGCGAAGCGGCAGAGTTCGGCGGCGACACGATGTTGCCCATCCTCGGAGGCTCGCTGGAGACCAATGAGGTTTACCTCCGAGTCCGCTCCGAAGACATGACGTACCGCATGCCCAAAGGGACGGAGGCACTGTCTGCGAGTGAGATCGACACGATCCGCCGCTGGGTCGAAGCCGGGACCCCCTGGGTCGACCCGCCGATCAACACCCACGAAGCCGTCCCGGCAAACGATGCCTCCCCCCTGCTCGTGCGGATCGGGCAGCTCCTCGATTGGGCTGACACGCTTTCAAGCCTGCATCCGTATCGCGCTCAATGGCTGATCACAGCACTCGTCATCCAGGTGTTGATCCTCATCATCGAACGTTTCAAACGCAAACAGATTGACAACGACAAGGAATCGTCACGCCTCACTGCATGGTTCACCCGTGTGCGATGGGAGCACTATACGCTCGTCTGGATGGCCATGCTCATCGCGCTGCTGATGCCCATGTATCACACCAAGGTTCGTCAGACAGAGATGTCGTCACAGCGACTGACCGAAGAGTTTGACAAACTCAAGGAGAAGATCGAGCGATTGGAGGCCACGCCGAGTAGCCTCCGTCACTACGGCGACCCGCCAATTCCTCCTCGACCTGAACATCCCGCTACGTTGTCGCATGTCTACTACCGTGGCAACTGCGAACGCAACGAGAAACTGTTCAACAACGGCAACTACCAGACAGCCGAGATGCATGTCAGCCTGCTCGACACTCACGGGCAACTCATCAGCATCGGCGACTCCATCCCCGAAGAAGGCTTGGTGATCCACTTCGAGTTGCACCGCTCGCCCGGCACGACCCCGGCCCTGTTCACCGAGCAGGTCATCTCCTCCGTGTTCCTCAGTGAGTCGATCTACAAGACCGATAAGAATCCAGAGCAAGCCCCCGACGATGTCATTCACTTGCGAACACTCGAAGCTGACTGGAAATGGACCGCCGATTACCCGATCCCGAACTCTCAAAAGGACGGTCCACACACGGGCATGATCTACGTCAACAAGGGACGGGTCGCCCCCGAACGAGTGACCGCCATCCCGCACTATGGCATTCGTTATTCACTCGAAATTCACAATGGCCAACTCGCCGAAGGCTCGGAAGTCTGGATGGGGTGCCTCTTCCAAACCGACGCCATCGCCGCGCGACAAATCGGCAAGGTCCCCTTCGACCAGTGGTTCGACCACAACCCACTCCCTGTCATCGAAGGAGAAAACACCTCCGACCCCACGCTGCTCGGCATCCCGGAACACGTGAAGAGCGAAGCAGGAGAGACCCCGGATGCAGCCCTGAAAAAGCCAGAGTCGACAGACGCCCTCTCCCCTTGAGGGAGTGGGACAGCCTTCAAACGGATCGCCGAAGGCAGGGAGAGGGGCCACCGTGTAGCCGGTCTTCGCCAGAAGCCGGACTCCGGATGGCCATTCGAATATCGAATCTCTCACATTCCGCCGTCTGGCGACGACGACTACCACCTCGAATCGTCGATGCCGCACAGCCACTCGCTCCTTGGACTTTGTCACCCTGCGGGGTATCCTCAGTGTCTCACCATCATCCGCATTCCCATCTGAGAGCCGGTCATGTTGCATCACACGTTTCTCACGATTGCTCGAAGCCTCACGGTCGCCAGTCTCGTCCTTGCGTGCATTGCGAATTCTCATGCAGCCGACTGGACCACGTACCGGGGCGACATCGCTCGAAAAGGGGCTGCCGAAGAAACGTTGACCGCTCCGCTCAAGTCGCGATGGGTGATCACGCCTCAGGATGCCCCGGAGACAGCGTTCTCTGAGGCCGAAGGCCGCGTGATCGAGGGCAAGCTGCTCGGCAATCGCATGGACTACGACTCGGCGTTCGAGCCGGTGATCACCGATGGCAAGGTCTACTATGGATCGTCAGTCGACGACCAATTGCATTGCGTCGACCTCTCGACCGGCAAGACGCAATGGACCTACTTCACTGGAGGACCGATTCGGCTGGCACCCACGCTGGCCGATGGCCGTGTGTACTTCGGCTCCGATGACGGTTACGCCTACTGCCTTGATGCCTCGACGGGCGAAAAGGTCTGGTCACTGCGTGCGGGTCCCAAGGAAGACTGGTTGCTTGCACGGGGTGAGATGATCTCCCGTTGGCCCGTTCGCACGGGGCTCTTGGTCGACGACGGCGTGGCCTTCTTCGGTGCGGGCATCTTTCCACACGAGGACGTCTTCCTGTACGCGGTCGATGCGGTTGACGGATCGGTTATCTGGAAGGTCGACAACATCAGTGCTGCTGACGCCGGTCGCAATGATCTCTCGCCGCAGGGTTACATGCTGGCGACGGACGAGTTGCTGATCGTTCCGTCCGGCCGCTCGATGCCTGCGTTGTTCGATCGGAAGACGGGCGAGTTCCTGGCCAAGCGAACCTACAGCTGGCGGGGCGACGCAGGCGGCATCATCGGCGGCACGCGTGCGCTGCTTTCAGATGGGCAACTCTATGCCAGCGGTCCGCATCACTACCTTGCCGTCGATCAGCAGACCGGCGAGACCGGCTACGGCTGGTTCGAGGGACGTCAGCTCGTCGTGCAGGGCGATGACGTCTACTTCGCAACCGGCAAACAAGTCGTCCGCGCGAATCGCGAGCAGTACGCCGTCAACAGCCGCGAGCGCCACAAACTCGAAGGCGAGGTCAACGACCTGCAACGCAACATCTGGCGAGATGCAGACAACGCAGAGCAGTACCGCGCGCAAATGTCCGAGGTGCAGACCAAGATCGAAGCGATTGCTGACGTCGGACACGTCTGGTCACAGGACACGAATTCCGACGCCGGGTTGCTGGCCACTCCCGAACTCGTGTTTGTGGGCGGAGTCGGCAATGTCACAGCTTACGCGGTCGACTCGGGAGACGTCGTTTGGTCACAAGACATAGAAGGCGAGGCGACGGCCCTCGCAGCGGCCAACGGTCATCTCATCGTCGGCACCACCTCCGGACATATGTACGCCTTTGCTTCGGGCAACAGCGGCGAGATGCCTGAGCTTGCTGAAGGTCCACAGCCATCAGCAAATCCATATCCCGATGACGACTTGGCCGAAACCTATGAGCGACTCGCCGAGCGGATCATCGCTGAGACCGGAACGGGCCCCGGTTTTGGACTTGTCTTCGACGGACAACAGGGACGTCTCGCTTATGAGCTCGCCAAGCGAAGCCAACTTGAAATCTACATGGTCGACACCGATGCAGAGAACGTCGCCAAGGCTCGGCAGGCGCTCGCAGATGCAGGGTACTACGGGCACCGGGTCACCGTTCATCAGCAGACAGACGCAAAACTCCCCTACTCCAATTACTTCGCCAACCTGCTCGTCAGCGATCTTTTCTCAGCGGCTCAGGATTACAAGGTCGATGCGACGTCACTCCTGCGTCACGTCAAACCGCTTGGTGGAAAGTTCATCCTGACGACGGAAGGTGTCGAGAGCGTGAACGCTGTGCGAGGCTATCTTGTCAGTGGCATCACCCGTGCAGGGATGGAGCAGAGCGAGTTTACCGTCGACATGAGTGACAACACGATGACGTTCACTCGCAACGCACTCCCCGGTGCGGGCGACTGGTCACATCAGTACGGCAATCCGGACAACACGGCCATCAGCCGCGATACGCGTGTCAAAGGTGGGCTCGGTGTGTTGTGGTATGGCGACCCGGGGCCGGGAGAGATGGTCAACCGGCATGACGGAGCCGTCGGGCCGCTCGCCGTCAACGGACGGCTGATCGTGCAGGGCGACACAACCATCAAGGCGTACGATGCCTACAACGGCATTCATCTCTGGACGACCGAGAACGAGAAGGCCGTCCGCACGGGTGTGTTCCAAAACCAGAACCCCGGCAACCTCGCTGCCACGAATGATCGCATCTTCCACTTCCTTGGCGAGGAGTGCTTCGAACTCGACGCAGCGACCGGCGAGACACTGGCCATCCATCGCCTGCCGGAAGATGCAGACAAGGGCGAGCATGTCTGGGGCTATATCGCCGTGCAGGACGACATCCTCTTCGGCACAGCGACCGTGCGCGAGGAGATCGAGGCTCGCAGCCGTCGTCGCGGCAAAGCGACCATCGACGCGACCGACTCGATCTTCGCCATCGATCTGAAGACGGGCAAACATCTGTGGACCTACACAGGCAACACCATCTCGCATCACACGATCGCCATCGGCCCCGAGCAGGTCTACTTTATCGACAGCTCAATCACCTCTCAGCAGCGTCAGGAAATTCTCGATCAGGACAAGAGTGAACTGGTCAATCTCAAAGGCGAAGACCGTGAACGGGCCGAGGAACGACTGAAGGCAGCCGACGTCCGCATGGCAACCGCTCTTAATCTCCACACGGGTGAGAAGGAGTGGGCCCAGGCGGTCGACGTGACCGATTGCAGCGACATCGGTATTGGCGGCGGCAAACTCACGCTCATGTACTCGGACGGCGTGCTCATCCTCTGTGGAGCGAACGCTAACGGTCACTACTGGCAGCAGTTCGTCGCAGGAGAGTTCAAGCGACGTCGCCTCGTCGCCCTGTCGGCTGACGACGGATACAAGCTGTGGTCCAAGGATGCCAACTATCGCAACCGTCCCAACATCATCAACGATCAGGTGCTCGCTGAGCCGTGGATGTACGATCTGCACACGGGTGACATCCGCATGCGGCCGCATCCCATCACGGGCAAGGAGGAGCCGTGGTCCATCATCCGCACGGGTCATCACTGCGGCATGCTCACCGGCTGCGACTCGGGCATGCTCATGTTCCGCTCGGGCTACACCGGCTTCTATGACCTCGAAGAGGACGCAGGCACGCGGCACTTCGCCGGTCACCGCCTGGGCTGCTGGATCAACGCCATCCCGGCCAACGGCCTCGTGATGATCCCCGAAGCGTCCGCCGGCTGCGTCTGCCAGTTCTCCATCGCATCGACCATCGTGTTGGAACCGCGCGAAGCCGAACGTCCCTGGGCCATCTACAGTGCCGTCGGTGCCAAGACGCCCGTTCAGCACATGGCGATCAACCTCGGCGCCCCCGGCGACCGCAAGGCAGACGACGGCACGATCTGGCTCTCCTACCCGCGTTACGCTGCTTACAAGGAGACCTCCCTTGACGTCAAACTCGACCTCAAGCAACAGTTCGCAGAGGGAGGCGACTTCAAGGACATCAACGAAGAGTTCACCAGCGTCACCGGCACGGACACCCCCTGGGTCTACACCTCCTGGGCCGAAGGCCTCACGAGCCTGACGCTCCCTCTCCTCGGCGAAGAGGACGACCCCGCCACCTACACCATCCGCCTGCACTTCGCAGAGGGTGACAAACCGGCCAAGTTCAACATCAAACTCAACGGCCAACCAGTCCTCAAAGACTTCACCCTCGATGCCGCCGGCGCAGACCGTGCCGCGATCACCCAGGAATTCACCGACATCAGCATCACCGACAAGCTGACAATCGAACTCGAACCGATCGAAGGCACAACGGCATTGCACGCGGTCGAGGTGGAACGGAATGAGTGATCGCGTTAAGGGTGCCATGCTCATATCGTGCAGCAGGATGAGTTGTTGCGTCCGGCGGAGAGCCGGACCTACCTAGCTAACGTTACGGAGTGGAGTCCATGACGATGATCCACATTCCACTTAATCACAACCTCGCTGAAAGATGCTGCCATGTGATATTTGCGTTCGCCTGTCTATGCGGTTTGCCGAGTGAGGCTCAGCCACCAAAGGAACAGATTGTCCGGCTCCAAGGAGTCGTGAGAGATCCATTTGGCAAACCGGTGACGGAAGCGATCGTCTATGTGACTTCGCGCTCGGACCATCAACAAGTCGAGCAACTCGTCACAGATTCTGATGGCTGCTTTATTGCCGACCAAGAACAGCAGTCTGTGGGAACCGTCTACGTCCACAAGGATGGCTTTGCGACGGCGAGTCAGCCGGCACCTTGGGAATACTACGACTTGCGACGAATGGAGATCACACTGAGGACGTCCAGTCCATTCGTCGGACGCATTATCGACGACCAAGGCAACCGAATTGCCGGAGCCAAGGTCGGAGTTGAGTATTACAAAATATCGACGGGCCCCGACACTTCCGAAAGACATTACTTCCCACCTGGCGATATGCTTCCTCATAAGTTGAGACCATATGTCCGCACAGAGACGAATACTCAAGGAGAGTTCCGGTTCGACCACCTGCCCGACCAGACGAGGGCACACTTTGTCGTTTCTCGTCCTGGGATCGCTTTTTTGCGGACGGTCATGAGTTCAGGTCATCGGGATAAAGTCTTTACGGGGACCGTGGATCAACCAGCGATTATCGAAGTCGAAAGAGAGGGAGTGATTGAAGGTCGTGTCGTCACTTCACTTGAGGGTGTCTCCGTGCAAGGTCTCAAGATCCGCCTGCAATGCGGACTCGAATTACTCACGGCTGATGGCTCAGGAGTGGTGCCGTTGACACTCCAACCAGACACGATGACTGATCGGGAGGGACGCTTTCGATTCGATGGACTCGCGGCCGGCAGAGCAAACATCATCCTGGTAGACCACGAAGCATGTCCACCCTGGACCTACCATGCGATTTGTAACATCAGTATTCGGGAAGGTGAAACGACGCCCGCAGAGATCGAACTCATTTCCGGGACGCTTGTCGAAGGCCAAGTCGTTGATCCATACGGACAGCCGTTGCCCGACGTTCAGGTGTCACTGACGGGGTTTCACCGCCCCAAGATTGGGAACGACCTCCTCCTCACGACAACTGGTCCGGACGGCAAGTACCGTTTTCGGCTCCCATCTGGTTCCGGGTCAGTTTTCGCGGTAGGACGACACATGAATGCGAAACGAGGAGACGTTGCCCGGCTTGAGATTGACTCAGGCGAACGCTCGATCGACGGTCCCCGTCTTGTCATCGTACCCTGACTTGTGCCGCTCATCTCCCAGACCAACCGGGCAGGTCAACCACTACGTCACTCATGGCAGAAAAATGCGTAACAGCTACAATCGTTGGCGGACTATCTCCTTGATCGCAGACTCTCTGAGGATGTTACCATGTCGACCGATGTGTTGGAGCCGCGTGCGGATGTGACCGTGCCGGGAACCGGGTTCACGAAGGCTCATGATCTGTTCCGTCAGTCGGTGCGGCAGTTTATTGACAAGGAGATCAATCCCTACGTCGATGAATGGGAAGAGGCTGAAATCTTCCCGGCTCACGAGGTCTTCAAGAAGGCAGGGGATCTTGGTCTGTTGGGACTTTCGTATCCCGAAGAGTACGGCGGGATGGGAGCCGACTACTGGTACAACATTGCACTCTCGGAGGAGTTGGCCCACATCAACGGCGGGTCGATCCCGATGGCCATCAGTGTGCAGACTGACATGGCCACGCCCGCGCTCAATACGTACGGCTCGCACGAACTCAAGGAGCAATTCCTTGCACCGGCCATCAGTGGCGATGCGGTCTGCTCGATCGCGGTGACCGAGCCGGGAGCCGGATCGGACGTTGCAGCCATTCGCACCAAGGCCGTGCGAGATGGCGACGAGTACGTGATCAACGGCAGCAAGCTGTACATCACCAATGCATGTCAGGCAGACTTCATCGTGCTGCTGGCGAAGACGTCCTCCGAGCCGGGCTATCGCAGCATGTCGCTGATCGTCGTGCCAACGGAGGCGGAGGGATTTCAGGTGACCAAGAAGCTCAAGAAGATGGGGAACTGGGCGAGTGACACCGCTGAACTCTCGTTCGACGACGTGCGCGTCCCCGTCACGAATCGCATCGGCGAAGAAGGGATGGGCTTTATTTATCAGATGGAGCAGTTTCAAAATGAACGGCTCGTCAGCGCAGCCGGCTGCTGGGCAGGGGCTCGCAAGATTCTCGACATGACCATCGAGTATTGCCGCGGCCGCGAGACGTTCGGCAAGCCGCTCATCGAGAATCAGTGGATCTACTTCAAGATTTGTGAGTTGATCTCGGAGACCGAATTCCTCAAACAGATGTGCTACCACTGCGTCCGCAAGATGGAAAACGGCGAAGACTACACGCGTGAGGCATCAATGGCCAAGCTCAAAGCCGGTCGACTCGCTCGTGAGGTGGCTGACACCTGCATGCAGTTCCACGGCGGCATGGGCTACATGGAGGAGTACCCGCTGGCCCGTTACTACCGCGACTCACGCCTGTGGTCCATCGGTGCCGGTGCGGACGAAGTCATGCTCGGCATCATCGCCAAATACGAAGGCATCGCGCCGGGCAAATGACCGTGGAGTCTCTCATCGCCGCTCGACCCGTTCTGCCGTCCCGCATTGATCGTCACTCGGAGCAGTATCTGGCCAACCGAGAGTCGGTGCTTGCGCAGATTGAGGAGTTGAACGGGCTGCTCCAGCAGTCACGCGCCGGGGGTGGCGAGAAGTATACGACGCGGCATCATCAGAGAGGCAAACTGCTCGTCCGCGAGCGAATCGAGTTACTTCTCGATCGTGACTCTCCCTTCCTCGAACTCTCCCCGGTCGCAGCGACCGGAACAGAGTACGAGGTCGGCGCGTCGCTCGTCACTGGGATCGGTGTCATCTCGGGTGTTGAGTGTATGATCGTAGGGAACGATCCGACGATTCGCGGGGGTGCGACGAATCCGTTCACACTCAAGAAGGCTCTGCGGACGTTCGACATTGCCAAACAGAACCGGTTGCCGTACGTAACTTTGGTCGAGTCGGGGGGAGCCGATCTGCCTCGGCAGTCGGAGATTTTTCTGCCGGGCGGGCAGTCGTTCCGTGACACGACGCAACTCTCCGCGATGGGGATCCCGACGATCGCACTCGTGTTCGGCAACTCGACGGCGGGCGGTGCCTACACGCCTGCCATGTGTGATAACACCGTGTTTGTGAAGGAGCGGGCCAAGGTCTTTCTCGGTGGTCCACCTCTCGTCAAGATGGCGACCGGCGAGGAATCGACTGACGAAGAACTGGGCGGAGCAGAGATGCATTCGCGTGTGTCGGGCCTGTCGGACTATCTGGCAAACGATGAGCGTGATGCCCTCCGCATCGGACGGGAGATCGTCGCCAATCTCAACTGGAAGAAACTCGGTCCAGCGCCACACGCGCAGGTTGACCAGCCGCAACACGATCCTGAGGATCTGCTCGGTCTGGCACCGGCGGATCTCAAGATCCCTGTCGACATGCGTGAAATTCTGTCTCGCATCGTCGATGGCTCACGGATGCACGAATTCAAACCGGCGTATGGGGCCAATCTCATTACCGGCTGGGCATCCATTCATGGCTTCGAGGTCGGCATCCTCGCCAATCAACAGGGAGTTCTGTTCTCCGAGGAGTCACAGAAAGCGACACAGTTCATTCAACTGGCAAATCGCAACAACGTCCCTCTGGTGTTTGTCCAGAATGTGACGGGGTACATGGTCGGCAAGGAGTACGAGCAGCGGGGGATCATCAAACACGGGGCACACATGATCAACGCGGTCTCGAACAGCCGTGTGCCTCACGTGACTTTGCAGGTCGGCGGGTCGTATGGAGCCGGGAATTATGGCATGTGCGGCCGTGCGTATGAGCCTCGTTTCCTGTTTATTTGGCCGAACAGCAAGACTGCCGTGATGGGACCGCAACAATTGGCAGGGGTGATGTCGATCGTCCAGCGAGCAGCGGCCAAGGCAGCCGGCAAAGAGTTCGACGAGCAAAAGGACGCCATGATGCGGGCCGCGATCGAGAATCAGATCGAAAGCGAGTCGCTGGCTCCGTTCACCAGCGCCCGCCTCTACGATGACGGCATCATCGACCCCCGCGACTCCCGTACGGTCCTCGGCATCGCTCTGTCGGCCTGCCACTCAGGCGAGGTTCAAGGCACGAGCGAGTTCGGTGTGTTCAGAATGTAACAAGGACGAACTCGAAAACAGAATGACGAAGGAAGCACGAATGCCCAAATCTCGAATCACTCAGGTAGCATGTCGACGGTCCCATTGCTCATACATGTTCTTCAGATTTCGTGCCTTCGGTATTCTTTCGTCATTCTGATTTCGACATTCGTCATTATCCTCAAATCAACATCGAATGTCTCAGACGATGAACAAACTCCTGATCGCGAACCGGGGCGAGATCGCTCGACGGATCATGCGAACGTGCCGCGAGATGGGCATCGCGACGGTCGCGGTCTGCTCCGATTCGGATCGTGATGAGCCCTTCGTGAGAGAGGCGGATGAGGTCGTGCCGCTGGGCGGATCGCGGCCGGGTGAGTCGTATCTGGTGATCGAGAAGATCATTGATGCTGCTCGCAAGACGGGTGCCGACGCTGTACATCCCGGATACGGGTTCCTCGCTGAGAACGCTGAATTCGCCAGGCAGTGTGGGGAAGCGGGTTTGATCTTCGTCGGACCGTCAGCGGATGTCATCGCCGCAATGGGGTCGAAGATCGAGGCCAAGCGACTGATGCAGGAGGCGGATATCCCCGTGCTGCCGCAAGTGACAGTAACCGGACAGGCCGCAAAGGCGATACAGGATGCGGTCGGACAGCTCGAATGGCCGCTACTCGTGAAGGCATCAGCTGGCGGCGGCGGTCGCGGGATGCGGATTGTCGTGAGTCCTGACGAGTTGAACAACGCCCTGGAGACGGCGCGACAGGAGGCGGAGTCCGCGTTCGGTGACGGAACACTGTTCATCGAACCCTACATCGAGTCATCACGTCACATTGAGGTGCAGATCTTCGGTGACACTCACGGCAACGTGATCTATCTGTTCGAGCGGGAGTGCTCGATCCAGCGGCGGCATCAAAAGATCATTGAGGAGTGCCCGTCACCGGCAGTCGACGATGAGCTTCGTGCACAACTCTGTGAAGCAGCCGTGCGGGCGGGGAAGCAGATCGGATACGTGGGTGCGGGGACTGTCGAGTTCCTGTTGACGGAAGCCGGGCAGTTCTACTTCCTGGAGGTCAACACACGCTTGCAGGTCGAGCATCCGGTAACGGAGTGCGTCACGGGGCTCGATCTCGTGCGGCTGCAACTGCTCGTCGCGCAGGGAGAGCCACTATCGGTCGAGGCGATGAACGCGACGATCACCGGTCACGCCATCGAAGCTCGTTTGTACGCGGAGGACCCGGCGAATGATTACCTCCCGGCCGCTGGTCGACTGCATCGCTGTCGCTTCCCTAATGATCGCAATCTCCGCGTCGACTCCGGGATTGATGACACGAGTGAGGTCTCGCCGTTCTACGATCCGATGCTGGCTAAGGTCATCGCCCATGCTCCGACGCGTCGCGAAGCATCACTCAGACTTGCGAGCGGGCTTGCTGACACGCAGATTCATGGACTGCGGACTAACCGTGAGTTGCTCGTTCGCGTACTCCGGCATCCGGAGTTTCTCGCCAGGCAGACGGACACACACTTCCTGCAGCGTCACGATGTCGCACAACTCGCAGCACCACTGGGAGGCGACTCTGCGATTCGGTTACACGCCACCGCAGCAGCCCTTGCCTCACAATCTGAGCGGCGACGAGAGGCAGAGGTACTGACAACATTCCCCTCGGGCTGGCGGAACAACGCTTCACAGGACCAGCGTACAGTCTTCACCAGTGGTGACGTCGAGTTGACCGTTGCCTATCGGTTCGGACGGGACGGACTCCGTCTGGCCGTCAACGGCGAAGAGTTGCAAGCACCGCAGCTCGTCTCCTGCTCAGCAGACAATGTCACGCTTGAGACGGCCGGGGTTCAACGAACGTACGTCGTCCATCGTGTCGGCGAGACAGTTTACGTCGACAGTTCTCTTGGCAGCACGACTTTAGTCGAGATGCCTCGTTTCCCTGAGGCGGCTACTGATGCGATCACCGGCTCCCTCACTGCTCCCCTCCCCGGGGTTGTCAGTGAGGTTCTCGTCAGCATCGGCGACACCGTTGCGGAGGGGGACGTGCTGGTGGTGATTGAATCCATGAAGGTCCTGCACCGCATCGCAGCATCACAAACGGGCAAGGTGAGTCAGTTGTCGGTCAAAGCGGGTGAAACCGTCCAAGCGGGGGCCGTGTTGGCGATGATTGATGATGAGACGTCATGACTTCAACAGGGCGCTCGACGTTGGCTCCCGGCTAACAGGGGCACGTTAGCCGGGAGGGAACGCCGACAGTCAAATGCTCACACGGAAACAAACATGCACGAACCACTTCGCATTGCAAATTGCTCCGGATTCTACGGCGACCGATTGGCGGCTGCGCGGGAGATGATCGAGGGGGGGCCGATCGACTTTCTCACCGGCGACTACCTCGCTGAGCTGACGATGATGATCCTCTGGAAGTCGCAGCAGAAGGACGCCTCCAAAGGATACGCAGTCACGTTTCTGCGGCAGATGGAAGACGTGCTCGGGCTCGCACTCGATAAGGGGATCAAGATCGTCACGAACGCGGGAGGTCTCAACCCGGCTGCATTGACTCATGAGCTACGTGAAATGTGCAACCGGCTCGGCCTCTCCGCGAAGATTCTGCACATCGAAGGGGATGACCTGCTGCCGCGGTTGGGTGAGTTACAGCAGGCGGGGCATGAGTTGCGACATCTCGACACGGGGAAGGCCCTCAGCGAACTGAATGTGACGCCGCTGAGTGCGAATGCGTACCTCGGGTGCTGGGGGATCGTCGAAGCTTTGAACAAAGGGGCGGATGTTGTCGTCTGCCCGCGCGTGACGGACGCATCGGTCATCGCTGGACCGGCGGCGTGGCACTTCGGCTGGAAACGTGACGACTGGGATCAGCTCTCCGGTGCCGTCGTTGCGGGTCATGTCATCGAATGCGGAACGCAGTGCACGGGGGGCAACTATGCGTTCTTTCAGGAGGTGCCGGGCCTCGAACATCCGGGGTTTCCGATCGCTGAGCTGTATGCAGATGGCTCGTCGGTTATCACCAAGCACGAAGGCACCGGCGGGCTCGTCTCGGTCGGCACGGTGACCGCACAACTCTTGTATGAGATCGCCGGAGCGGAGTATCCCAACGCGGATGTCGTCTCCCGCTTCGACACGATCGAGATCGAACAGGAAGGCCCCGACCGCGTGCGGCTGTCGGGAATTCAGGGCGAACCCGCGCCGAAAGACGTGAAGGTCTGTCTGAACTATCTCGGCGGATATCGCAATCAGATGACGTTCGTTCTCACAGGCCTCGATATCGAAGAGAAAGCCGCACTCGTCGAGCGGACGCTGCGACATGAACTCGATGTCAGCCGGTTTGATGTGTTCGACGTCAATCTCACGAACACGGGCAAGGCGGATGCCGCATCGAATCAGGAGGCTGCGGCGCTGTTGAGGGTGACGGTCAAGAGTCAGGATCCAAAGGTCGTGGGCCGTGCGTTCTCCAGCAAGATTGTCGAAATGGTCCTCGCCAGTTATCCGGGCCTGTTCACAACGACTCCGCCAACCGATGCGAGTCCGTTCGGCGTCTACTGGCCTGCGCTAGTGCCGTCGGATGTGCCGCAACAGGTTGTGGTGCTGGAGGACGGTCAGCGAATCTCCATCCCGCCAACTGAGTCGAGTGAAACACCGGTCACGATCGACAGTGCAACACAATTCTCTCTTCCGGCTCCCGTTGGCCCGACGCAGCCGGTTCCTCTGGGAAGAGTTTTCGGGGCACGCTCAGGCGACAAGGGGGGGAACGCCAACGTCGGCGTCTGGGCTCGCAGCAGCGAAGCGTACGCCTGGCTCTCTCAAATGATGACCGTGCAGCGGTTCAAGGAAGTCATTCCGGAGGCCGCTGAACTGGAAGTTCGGCGTTATGATTTCCCCAATCTGCGAGCGCTCAACTTCGTCATCGTGGGCCTGCTTGGCGAGGGAGTCGCCTCGTCGTTGCGGTTCGACCCGCAGGCGAAAGGACTCGGCGAATACTGGCGTTCACGTGTCGTCGAGCTACCAACGTCACTGCTCGGATGACACTCCCAAACCGACGGCTCCGCCGTCGTGCGATGACTATTGGGCTCTCAATCACGTTCACGAAGCAAGCAATTGCAACCCTGCCCCGGCAAGGTACGACGGTGGAGCCGTCGGCTTGGGAGTGGTGTGCCAGCGAGATGTTGATCGTTGTGTTGTGATTAAACCACGGCGGCTGTGTGACGATCGTAGACGTCGGCCATGGCGTTCATCAGTTCGCCGACCGTGGCACGGGCGCGGGCGGCGGCGATGAGTGTCGGCAAAAGGTTCTTATTGTTCTCAGCAGCGCGTCGGACTTCGTCGAGGCACCGCAGCCATTCGTCCTGACTGCGGTCCTGTTTGATCTTCTTCAGAGAGGCGTTCTGCTCTCGCTCCACAGCGGGGTCAACTTCGAGGATGTCGAGATCATGGCCGTCTTCCTCGACGAATCGATGCACGCCAACGACGATCTTCTCGCCACGATCGAACTCCTGTTGTTGAGCAAATGCAGCACGCGCGATCTCGTTACGGAAGAATCCCTGGTCAATGGCTGCCATCATCCCCCCCAACTCATCGATGCGACGGAAGTAATCCTGTGCAGCTGTCCGCATCTCTTCCGTTGATTGCTCGACGAAATAGCTGCCTCCCAGCGGGTCGACCGTGTTGGTGATGCCCGTCTCGTAGGCGAGGACCTGTTGCGTACGAAGGGCGAGCGTGACGGCGTGCTCACTTGGCAAGGCGAGCACTTCGTCCATGCTGTTGGTGTGCAGCGACTGACATCCACCCAGCACGGCGGCCATCGCCTGATAGGCGACCCGCATCAGGTTCACCTCCGGCTGTTTGTCCTGCAGTGAGCAGCCGGCCGTCTGCGCATGGAATCGCAGTTTCCACGAGGCCTCGTTCTTGGCTCCATACGTGTCCCGGAGTGCTTCTGCCCACAACGACCGTGCGGCCCGATACTTGGCGATCTCCTCGAAGAAGTCATTGTGAGCATTAAAGAAGAAGCTCAATCGCGGCGCGAAGGCGTCGACATCGAGACCGCGCTCCATCGACTGCTCGATGTAATGGAATCCGTCTGCCAGGGTGAATGCCAACTCCTGCATGGCCGTCGCGCCGGCTTCACGGATGTGGTAGCCACTGACCGAGACCGTGTTCCATTGGGGCACGTGATGTGTGCAGAACTCGATCAGGTCGATCACCAGTTTGACCGAAGGCTCCGGGGGGAAGACGATCTCGTTCTGAGCATGAAACTCCTTGAGGATGTCCGCCTGAATCGTTCCTCGCAGTTTTTTCCAATCGAACCCTGCATCCTCCGCAGCGGCAAGATAGAACGCCATCACGATGATGGCCGGGGCGTTGATGGTCATCGAGACCGAGATGTCGTCGAGGTCAATGTCCGCGAATAGCCGCTGCATGTCGTCCAGCGTATCGACCGCCACACCCAGTTTGCCGACCTCGCCGAGGCATCGTGGGTCGTCGCTGTCGAGGCCCATCAACGTCGGCAGGTCGAATGCGGTGCTGAGTCCGGTCTGTCCCTTCTCGACGAGAAAGCGGAAGCGTTCATTCGTCTGAGCAGCCGTCCCGAACCCGGCAAATTGCCGCATGGTCCACAACCGCCCCCGATGCATCGTCGCATGGATGCCCCGCGTGTACGGAAATTCGCCGGGAAACTCGCCCGGCTGCTCATGATCGAAATACAACGGCTCAATGATCCGCCCGCTGATCGTCCTCGGCGGAAATTCGGGCGAGGGTGCGGTGTTGACCTCATGCCGCCACTGTGCTTCGCCGTTGTGACCGTTCGTGTGTGACATGCTCAGTTGACCGATGGATCAGATGGGGTGAATGAGACAGTTATAATTCTATCATCGCACCGGTCATCGAACAGAGTCCAGAGGAGTCATGTGACGTCAAGGCGATGTGCTTGCTCGCAGGTCGTAGCTTGCCATCTCCAAGTGATTGCGGATGTAGATGATGCCGTCGACGAGGGTGGGGTTGTTCCAGGTGCGACCTTCGATCGCTTGGAATCGTGTCAATTCGCGATGTTCCTGCGGCGTTGCTTCGACGAGCACTAACTCGCCCTTCTCGCTGAGGAGGACCAACAGGTCGTTGCTGAGCAGCATTTGCCCGTGTCCGTATCGCCCCCCTTTCCATAATCGTTCGCCGGACTCCAGATCGAGACAGACCATGATGCCCTTGTCGAGGCCGTACAGATAGCCGTCGCGTGCGATGGCGTTCGCATAATCAGCTTTGAGGTTGCGGTTCTTCCAGAGAGGCGTGATTGTCCACTCGCTCTCCTCGTGTGTGAGCTGAAGCAATGTCACTCCCACGTTCGAGGTGATGAGCACGCGATCTCCGGGAAGCAACACCGGCTGAGCCGCGTTGGTGTCATACTCACTTTTCCATGGGTGATGCCACCATCGCTGCCCGGTTGTCACGTCATAAGCGGACAGCCCGCCTGCATCGAACTGCACGACTTGGTCGACACCGTCCAGCGTCGCCAGCACGGGTGAGGCATAGGATGCCGTTGTCTTGCCGCCGGACCACATGCGATTACCGGTTTGGATGTCGTATCCCACGACCGCAGAACTCTCCTCGCCACCTTTTTGGGCTCCCGGTGCGACGATCACCATGTCATTCACGACGAGGGGTGAACCAGCCATGCCCCATTCGACGTTTTTGACGCCATTGTCTTCGAGGATAGTGACGGACCATTTCTCGTCGCCTGTCGCTCGATCGAGACAACTCAACACCCCCGTTCCTCCCAATGCAACGACGACGTCTGCGAAGATGGTCGGCGTGGCACGAGGACCATTACCGCCGAGCGACTCTTCAAACAGGGCGGGATACTTGTGCACCCAAAGCTCGGCCCCGGTGCTCGTATCGTAACAGACGACCGCTTCGTTCTCGCGACGCTGTTCGATGGTGATGGCCGTGGGACCCACAACCGCGAAGGACGCATAACCAAGGCCAACCGGTTGACGCCATCGCAGGGGAGGCGGCGACGTCTCCCAATCTCGCGACAAGGCGGGACCGGCGACGATGCCGTCCCGTTGCGGTCCTCTGTACTCGGCGATGTCACTCGGACCGATCTTTGAAACCTCGACGGTCGGCACCGCGTCATGTGTGACCATCCCCGCCCGGTGAGCCTCCAACTCATCAGCCGGCAGCGGTTCCCACCGAAAAGTGAACTGCGGCGTCATATCACCGGTGAACGCCACCTGACGCACGGACGATACGAACGATCCAACGACCGCGATCAACAGGACCGCTACCAACACACGCAGCCGAATCGAGAAGCCTGAAAACAGCACCCACCACAAGAACAAAACGATACTCGCAAGGAGCCCGACGAGAATCGTGATCACGGTCCGCAGGGCATTGTCCAGTCGGTCATGTTCAGCGGTCCACGCCACGATGATCAACAGACCGACCACCGCCGTGACGAGGAGTGGAAACCGCCATCGTCGTGGACTCACATTTGCGTCCGCAGCGGTGACAGCGGGGTTCTGGCCGGGCATCTCACATCACTTTTGATCGGGCTGTCCAGTAACTGGATACGGATGGCTCTGATGGCCATCTGAACGGAATCATACGGCAGATCCCATCACCCGGTCTACGTGTCCCAGGACGTCGTCCGTATACATGCGTCGGTTCAATGAGGGCATCAATCTGACGAGCGACCTGCCCGCTCGTCTCACGCGGATCGAATTCAGTCAGCATCTGCCGAGGAATCTCGCAACATCTCTTCCGTGAGGATCCTCGGCGTGAGCATGACGTAAGTGTATTGGGTCCGTTCGTAGGCAGGCGGGAGGCCGATCAGCAGTGACCCGTCATCGGGGATCGTCGCAGCGACATTGATGCGGCATTCAGTGACCCGAGGCAATTGAAGATGCACCTTCTGATGGCGAAGCTTGGTCGTGAATGTGTGGACATCTGAGATGTCGCGGAAGGTGAAGCGACTGGAGAGGTCGACTGCTGTGCCATCGGAATTGCAAACCGAGTCGAGTTCAATCTGGAGGCCTTCTTCGATCTCATCGACTTGCGGACGTTGGGCTTCGTTTTCATCGAATGTTACACCTGTCACAAATGGTCGATAGACGGCAGTCGAGATCGTGCCTTGTTGGCCATTAAAAAGTGTCACCTTGGGGGCGAAGATGATGTCGGCACGTTCGTGTGACTGAGCTGCCTCGACAAACTGTCGACTCTCGTCGGCGGTGAGTTGTGACACAAGAACCGGAATCTGTTCCTGAACCGATGAGACTGCGGATGCAGACACGCTCTCGCCATCCGCCCGATTGAGGTTTTCAGTCGGTATGGCTTCCGGAGTCGTCGTGGCGACACGAAGAAGTGAGTCCCATTGCATTCGCGCTCGTGCGACGACGTCACGATTGGACCAGATGACTCGTGTTTCGATGGAGACTTGCTTGAGGCCACTCCGCTCCCAGGCTCGGAGATGGCATTGGATGAGATCATGGGTTCCCTGTGGGGCGGAAAGGTCGAGGTGCCAGTTTTCTCCATCTGAAGAGACAATCAGGATCGCAGTCCCTGGTTCTTCCGGCTCGCCTTCAACGTGTGTTGACCGTGCGTCGTTTGGTTTCGGGGTGGGCTTCCTCCAACACCGGGTGGGGGAAACCGACTTCATGCGATCCACGGAAAATGAACCAACGTGATGCAACAGTGTCCAACATTTCTCCGCAGCTTCATCCGACGGGATACCTTCCAGAGATGCAACCCGCCGGACAGCTCGCGTGATGTCGTAACGTTGTTGTGTCCAGTCGCCCACTGGTTTCCGGGGAGGTGGACCGTAACTCTCACCAGCCTTGAGTGCGAGTGCCTGTGGACCGGGTGGCGAAGCAACGTCCTTCGATGGAGGAGTCATGGCATCGGTGAAGCCTGCGCAGGCGACCGTGCTGATTGTCACGACGACGATAGCAAGTTGCTGCCTGTGTTGAGGCCGGACGTCCTGGCGTACGGCTCTCAGACGATTTGCGATGGCACGCTTTTGCAGTCTGCCGGAGGTGAAACTGAGGAGTGATGCCGGTAGCATGACTCGCCAGCCTCCTTGCTCCCCTCGCGACGAGAGTGCGAGCAACAGTTCGGAGTACGCTTTTGCGACCGCGTTTCGATCGTCGTGGGCATTCGACAATCGCTTCAACACGGCAGCGTCGCAGGCTTGCTCGCGGAGGTTGAGGTAACGCATCGATGCCAGCCAGTAGAACGGGTTCCACCATTGAGCCGCGCGCACGAGCAACTGCCCCCACGCTTTCGCTGTGTCGAAGCGTTTGAGGTGCATCAACTCGTGCAGCATGATCATCCGCAACTGGGAGTCACCCAAGTCTGCAATGTCCGGCGGCAGCAACAGTCGTGGCCTGAAGATCCCCATCACAGCGGGTTGCGATACGCCATCGAACAGGAGCAGTCGCGGAGTACGCCTCATGCCAGACATGGACACAGAGTCTTCGAGCAGACCAAGCAGCCGAGGATCATGGCAGACTTCTGTCTTCGCAACGCGTCGGCTGAACAGCACATGTCGAACGAGTGTGCTGATGAGGATGACGAGGGCGCCCATCTGCCAGATGAGAGGCAGCCACATCTCTGGATCTGCGTTCGAACTGGTTGTGCTGTCGGGGGGCGAAGCTGGCGCGACGGCTGGTGCCTCAGCGTCCCACATGTCGGCATGATCTGAAGAAGCCGGTTCAACAACCGAAGCTGTTGCCGACTCCTGCTGTGACGAAGATGTCAGCCATGATTCGGCACGGACGAACACATTCTGCACGCTCAGTGGACTCTCCGGCGCGGCGGGAATCAGCATTCTGAGAATGACAAGTCCCCACAGAAACGCCATTTGCGAGGCCGTCAGCCAGCGGCGACCGATGACGTTGATCGCCAGCACTCCGATCGACAGCAACGCCGCTGTCAGTCCGGCCACGATCGAGAAACCCAGCCCGGTGATGCTGAGGTCATACAGCCACGGCACGTTTTCCAAAATGACATCCAGCATCATGATTGAGCCTCCTGCTCGTCGAGAATGCGACGGAGATCAGCGATCTCCTCGGGGGTGAGTCGTGAACTCTTCAGAAAATGAGCCAACAGTGGAGCGGGTTCGCCCTCAAACACGCGACGAAGAAATGACTTGCTCGCCTGTTTAACGCACTGATGTCGCCTCACGCTGGCCCGGTAAACGTATCGGTTGCCTTGAGTCTCAAAGGTCAACACCGACTTTTTGACAAGACGGTGCAGCATGGTCTTGATCGTCGCCGGAGCCCAGTCTGTCTGAGCAGTCAGGGCATCAACCACCTCCTGCGACGAGAGGGGTTGGTCATTCCAGATGACATTCATCACCTGCCATTCCGCATCGGAAATCGGGATTTCAGCCATAGGTCTTCCTCCGTGAAGCCACGCACATCGCCAATCATCCGCAGGTGTGATTACATGTGTAATTATCTACAAATGTAAACAATGTCAATACGGCTTCCGCCTGGGGTCATGCTCGATTGTGACCTTGCCTACTCGTTCCCAATGTTCGTGTCGAGAAATTGGAGTAGTTCCTGCGTTGCAGGGTCATCCGGATCGCCGAGGTCGTTGTTGAGACGGCGATGGTTGGTGTCTCCTTTGCCGTAGGCTTTGACGGGGATGCCGACCGACTTCAGCTCAGATTCGAGTCGCCTCGCCTGGACAGTCGTGTCGGGGTTGCCGGTGAAGTACAGGATGAGGAACGGTGGAATGCCCTTGCCCTTCGCCACGTGGGTGACGGCTGAGAAGTCGACATGTTTCTCCGGATCGTTGCCGAACTTCTGACGATGCCCAAACGTGAACATCGGGCCGCCATAGAGCGCCTGCCGGTGCTCAGCCGTCATGATGATCTTCGGGATATCGTACGTGTCGCCATCGACCGCCACGCACCCTCGAAGTACATCGAGCGAGACGCCAACTTCATTGAGGTAACGTTCATCGACACACAATAAGGCTGCAAGCTGGGCTCCCGCTGAATGGCCGCCAACGAAGATGCGATGCGGATCGCCGCCGTATTCTGCGATGTGTTCATGCACCCATCCGAGTGCCTTCGCCACATCCCGAATCAAAACATCCATCGTCACGTCCGGAAGCAAGCGATAGTTCGTCGAAACGAAAACGAACCCCCGCTCCGTCAACACGAGCGGCTTAATCGCCACGTCCCCCTTGTCACCCACAACCCAGCCACCGCCGTGAATCCAAAACATGACGGGCAGCTTCTCGTCACGTGCGTCCTCCGGCACATAGACGTCCAGCACCTGCCGCTCGTGTCCGTTCGAGACATACGGCACATCCGTTGTGCACATCTGCGCCTGAGCGACGTTGGTGAGGATCTGAAGTGAAATCGCAAGTGCGTTGATGGAGAGATGATTCATGGCCAGTTCCATCCCAACAGAATCGGTTCGTCATGCGCCTCGGACGTGTAGCGACATAGAGTATTTAGCGGCATGTCAGGATTTCCGTGCCACGATCCAATTGAAAACCACAAGTACTCCCCACTTTGGATTAACTGGCACCGTCACATCTCAATTGCAA
>JAGQPX010000099.1 GCA_020426505.1 Planctomycetaceae bacterium
AATTCAGCTCGGATGAGCCACTAGGACTCCGCCCACATCACGGGGATGCCAAACATAGTTCCTTGTCGCGAAGGGATGGAGTGAAGTCCCCGACGCGGACAACATCCACTGCCTCAACGCACGCCGTTACGTGATGTTCCGGTAGGATGTCGCGGCGGAGGAAGTCGAACATGGCATTGCAGATGTCGACTGGGGCAATGATTTCGATACGGACGAGGGGGGAGGACGATTGCCTGCCATCGGTGAGATGTCGGCGACCCGCACCAGAACAGGGAATCACGGTGTAGCCCGTCGCTCCACACTTGACGAATTCCTCCTCCAACCATTGCTCGAGTGATGCATCCGCGACGACTGTGATTCGGCGGACTCTGGCAAGCCTTCGCTTGCGGGCCGAATGTTCGCTGTCTGTGAATGGGTGGAGTGCATCAAGTCCGCGAACCTCGAATCTCAGGCCTTCCTGCTCGAAGTCGCGTTCCAACTCCTCCAGTTTTTCCATGACGCTGTGGTCGACGAGCCGAGTGTCGGACACGTCGACGATGAGGTTTCGATGCTGAACGAGGCCGATCTCCTCAATCTGACGGCGGAACGGGATCCAGTTACTGAACACGGCCGATTCTCTTGCCAAAACCAAACTCGTGTTCGCATCGACTTCCTGCACTTCGATGTACGGTTTGAAGAGCGACTTCAGTGAGACACCGTTCGACAGGTGGATGATCATCTTCAGAACAATCCCAATGGCGATGCCGATTAACAGGTCGGTGGCCAAGACGGCCACAAGTGTTGTGACGAAAATCGCGAGTTGTTCCTTTCCGATCCGGTAGACGTGAACAAACTCCGTCGGATGGGCGAGACGATAGCCCGTATAGACAAGCATCGCAGCGAGCGCCGCGAGCGGAATCCGGTGCAAGGCCGTCGGAATCAAGGCAACACACAGCAGCAGGAAGATGCCGTGCCACATGTCTGCGAAGCGGGTGTGGGCCCCGTTGTCGATGTTGGCTTTGGAACGGACGATCTCCGAGATCATGGGCAACCCACCAACAGAAGCAGAGATGAGGTTCCCCACGCCGACGGCGAGTGTATCGCGATCAAGGTTCGTCTTCCGCTTCCAAGGATCAAGGAGGTCGACCGCTTTTGCACTTAGCAGCGATTCCAGAGTTCCGATTGCGAAAAACATGAAGACCCAGACCCATGCCTTGGGCTGAACCAGCGCTCCAAAGTTCGGAAACGTGATGTAATCGAACATGCCGAACACACGGTCTGGCATATCAACGAGATATTGCTCGCTCAGTTGGTACTTATGTCCGTGCAGTGTGTAGGGATGTTCGTGCAACAGATCGAAGGCCATGCCCATCGGGATGGCGGCCAGCAACACAACCATTGGAGCGGGGACAAGTTTCAGCGGCGCCCACTTCTTCGACAGCCACGGCCACAGGAACATGATCAGCAAGCTTACAATACCGATCGACGCAATGGCGGGATTGGCTTCCATAATGAAGTGAGGGATTTCGCGAATCATTTCGAGCGGTTCTCCGCCCGGCGCTCGGCCCGTCGTTTCGTCGATCACTCCCAGTGCAAATGGAATCTGCTTGACGATGATGATCACACCGATCGCGGCCAGCATTCCGTGCACGGCCGAAATTGGGAAGAATTCGCCGAGAATGCCTGCGCGAAAGAATCCGAAAAGAATCTGCAGGACTGCGGCAGCCACTCCCACAGCGAGCGCTGTCTGATAGGCGTCTGAGTTTCCAGCACCTCCAAAGTCGTTGATACATCCGATCGCGATCACGATCAGTCCTGCGGCCGGCCCTTTGATGGTCAATTCACTGTTGCTGATGAATGTCGTCACGATGGAGCCGATGATGGCCGTAAAAATTCCCGCAATTGGTGGGTAACCGCTGGCTACCGAAATCCCGAGACACAAGGGAAGTGCGATCAGAAACACCAGAAAGCCGGACAACAGATCGTAGCGCAGGTAGCGGACGAAACCGTTTGCTCGGCCACGGGGTGGGGTAGTCATGTCACCAGGCATGTTCTCTCCTCGTCAATTGTTGACGTTGACTTGTGATGGAAGCATTCTCTTGAGTCGAAACTTGCGGAACGGAAGCACGGGGATGTGGAGCATTGATGGTTGCTTGTCTGCCGGCCGTGTGCAGCAAATGATCGTCATCAACCGCCGGAGCGACGTCTCCACCGCGCAGACGAATGAGTGCTGCCGCAGCGTGATAGCGAGACGCCACTCCCGGCTGTGGGAAGAGGCCGCCTCCCAGGATGAGGGCTGTGAGAATCAGCACCGTGACCCTCTCTGCCGGACGAGCGGACAATGAGATCGATGCCGTGTGCGTTGTCCCGGTGAAGATGCGAAAGTACGCGTGAAGAATGGCGATGCCATTGAGTGCCGCCGCGACGACGACCGCCATCCCGGTCAGCGGATAGACGACGACCGCCCCTTCGATGAGCAATTCTGTCCCGACGAATCCGATGGTTCCGGGAAAACCAATCGACGCCAGACCAGTCATCAGGAACAGGGCGGCCAACATGGGCATGTGATCATACAAGCCATGGAATTCATCCAGCGACACACGTCCTGTTCGCGACTCGACACTACGCAGCGTGAGTCCAAACCCCAACAGTGACAACCCGACCGATAGCCAGACGCACAGGGCGCCGGTGAGCCCGATTGGTGTGACCAGTTCCAATCCCACCAGAACGAGCGATGAATGGCTGAGGAAGAGATAGCAGAAGAATCGGCGGGCCTCATGTTGAACGAGCGCCATTCCTCCGGCGTACACGGCAGTGACTAATGAGACGATTGCAATACTCTGCATCGCCCAATCCGGAGCAATCGGCAGCACGAGCCGCATCACCGCGTAGGCCCCGACCATCGGTGTGACGAACAGGAGCGCCGTACCGAAGGTGGCCTTCTCAAAGAGGTCGGTCATCCAGCAATGCAATGGAATGATTCCACTCCGGAGAAGGATCGCCGTCGTCAGCAGGGCTCCGGCGACGCAGCTGGTCATACTCCCTGGCGGCGTCGCAGACATCAGCGCCTGGCCAGTGATCAGCAGGCCAACAAACAGGCCCATGTGCACAGAGAAGACACGCGTCGTCCGCCTTCTCGTCCGCAGCTCAATCCAGGGTGGGATGGTCGCAATCGAAAGCAGCCCCACGAGCACCCACGGTTCCCGGCAACTCAGTGTCGCCAGAAGAACCGCCTTTGAAAACAGCGTCCATCCAAACGAGAATCGGTTGACCTTCGTCTTCAGCGTCGATAGTACAGTCACGAGGTACTGCAGGGCTGCCAACGGCAGCAATGGGGCACTCAACTCGTCGATCACAAACACGTCCTTGTGAAAGACGAGCCCGATGACGTCCCAATGATCATGGGCTTCAAACGTTCCGAGCGTCGCGAAGTCGATCCATTCGCCTGCCGCGAAGAAAAGCGTCAGCGTGCAGAGAGCCACACAGAGTTTCTGTGCCAATTCCCGGTTTCCAACCAGACCGATGCCGACCCCACCGATGAGGGGAACGAGAATCGATAATTCCAGCCAGGGGAGATGCAGTTCGGGCATTACAGGAATTCCTCCGGGCTGGCGGGGTGCAGTTTCGCCTCATCGGACTCACGCGACTCTCCGCCCGAAAGCAGGTCCGTCCAGCGTCGCTCCATTCGGTCGCTCCATCTGAACAGTGCGAGAAATGGCTTGACGACGTATTCGTCAAGAATCGTGTCTAGAAATCCTCGCTCCATTGAAATGCGGTAAAGCCATGTCCGTGCGCGATCGGGGACCAGTCTGACCCACAGAGAGGGTGGACGAGTCAGCCTAGCGCCAATGGCGTTTTCCATCGAGTGGTAGTCTTGCAGCAGAGTCGGGGCCCGCAAGAACTGAAGCGTTCGTAAGCAGGCGTGTCCGATGATGTGGATCAGCGGGATGTACCGAAGTCCGCAACCGATTTCTGCGACGATGATTCCCACCTGCGTCAGGGAGGCGAAGGCCAGCGCGCTTTTGATGTCAACCTGCACGCGAGCCGCCATGCTCCCGAACACGGCAGATGCCAGCCCAAGCGCAACGACGGCCAGACTCAACAACAGAGACGCTTCGAGAATCGGACTGACACGCAGTAATAGGTAGGCCCCGAGGTGTACCGAGAGCGAGCCATAGAAAACCGCACTTGAAGGGGTCGGTCCCTCCATCGCACGTGGGAGCCAGCCGGAGAATGGAATGAGAGCCGATTTGCCTGCGGCAGCCAGCAACAGGAGCAGCCCCACGGACAACGCATGAGACGACGAGATCGACGCCACCCCTTCCGGCCAAGGGCCGCTCCCCATCAGAGCCTCGAAGTCTCCAGCCCCGGTCAGGTGGTGTAGTGAAATGGCCGCAATCAGGAACGCGGCATCGGCAATGCGGTACACCGTCCATACTCGCTGACCGTTTCGCACTGGGTTCGGTCGCTCGTGAAAATAGGCAACCAACAGGGCCGAAGACAGTCCGACGAGTTCCCACCCCAGGAACAGCGTCTCAATCGTTCCGGCAAGCGTGGCGACTGTCATCCCAAGCAGAAACAAGGCATAAAACAGGAAGAAACGACCGTAGCCTGCTTCACGATGCAGATATCGACTTGTGAATGCCCCGATCGTTCCACAGAGGACGAACGTCAGAATCGCAAACGGGACCGACAAGCGATCGAAGATGAACTTCAGATGGAATTGAAAGTGTTGCTCGGGAATAAGGACCCAGTTTCCCAACTCGACGGGCACATTGCGTTGATCGGTCACAAGCATGAGGAAGAGAATCCCCAGAGATCCCACCAATCCCAACGCCACAGCCGCCTGGGTGAACCGGGCCAGCCAGCGTTCACTGAGCGGTAGGCCCACGAGAGACGATGCTCCCATCATGGCGAGCAATGCCGACGGACTGATCACGACAGTCAGTCCAAGCATGAAAAATGCGGTATCGAGATTCATGCCGTTTATCCTTAAGAACTCGAGATCTCGGCAACGCCGAGGTTGTCCCGGCGTCCGCGATACCAGTCGAACGACGAAGCCACCTGCGGTAATTCGTGTGACTCAGGCTCGTGTTTCACAAACTCACCGTCGACATACCGATGGATTGTGGATGTGTCTGCATCGAAGACGGCCAATTGCACCCAGTTCCCATCGACGAGCCGGGAGATCTGCTCATTTTCCCGGATGATGCGGGCAATGACTTCGGGCGTCGTCTCGACCAGGAAGAGTATGCGCAGGGCTTCGTGAATCTCGGTCATCTGCGCCGAAAGTCCCGGCTTCAAATCGCTGGCCGCTCCGGACATGACGCCCACCAGAGAGGTAATGTTGTGCGGCAACTTCGAACCGCACCCGTAGCCTTCGACGTCAACGGTCGAGAAGTAGTATTCCAGACTGATGCCGGCACAGACTGGGATCACGGGTCGAAGAATGCCCTCAAGGATCGTCCCGCGGATGTCGTCTTGCGACGGATCGTATGAAGACATGAATGCCCGACGGTCCAGAAACAGCCCGCGACTCCATTCGCGCCGGCCAACCAGGCACAACGCATTCGTAGCGTGGTTGTACTCCGGGCGAGCCTGCGACAGGTCTTCCGCTCGACCTTCCACATGTCGCAACGCATCGAGTGGAGAGAGATCGAGCCGCGCCGAGACAAATCGTCGACAACGTTCGTGGGCATTCCGCGCCCTGACTTCGGCGATCGTTGCAGACAATCGGAGAAAGTCATTCCGATGGGAGACCGGCAATCGATCCAGGTCCGCAAACGTGACCGAATCGGTTGCGGTGTCGTGATACCCACCAACAAACACGGTGTCCTCCGGGATCGTCAGGCCGCGCTGGGCCAGTCGAGTGCGAACGCGAAAGTCATTGGCCATCTGGGCAAAGGCCCGGGCATTCGGGCCGCCGCGGCTGCCGCTACACGCCCCACAGTTGTACGCCGATTCGTGCGGGTTATTCAGACTGCTGGAACCATGCCCGAGAAAGGCGACTAATCGTGACCAACGTCCCTTCAGCCCAATCGCGAGCAAAACTCCCTCGACAATATTTGCCATTTCATCAATGGAATAACCAAGTTGCCCGTTAGACTGCCCTGGCTCTGGATCGAGACGCTCGAGACGCAGTTGAGTCATTGGCGGTCGCACCATCCCCCCAGCCCAGCGACGAATCCGTGCGGTCAGTCGTGGGAAGAGAATCCTTGCCACCAGCGGAAACGCTGCTAACGAACCGGCAAGCGTGGTAATCACCCCACCGAGAAACGTCCGCGAGCGATAGTGAGCCTGATGCGTCGCGTGTCCCAGTCGACGGCGCGCTCCGGCGCGAAAATCGGCATCAGCCTGCATCGAGAACAGAGGTTCTTCAACCACGTAGTGCAGCGGCTTGACGGCAACCGGACAGAGCGGCTTGAAGTGAGCGTCGGCTACACCTTTGTAATACATCGCCGTGCCGAAGAACCCGGCAACGCCGAATGTCTCGCAGCGAGGGTCGCATTCTTCAAGATGACGGCGGAAAGACTCTTCGCGGTCGTCAATGCAACAAACGATCTGATAGTCCGGAACCGTTGACTTTCGGGTCGGTTTGGGATCTCCCACCGGATCGGCTCGACGAGACTTCGCGTGTGCAATGACTGCATCAAGAATCTCGTTGCGGTACTTTCGTTCAAAGGCCAAGTGAAAAACGCGTCGGCGCTCAAGTGCTGAGAATTCGTTGATCTCGCGGACGAGTGTGACCCAGTGTTCCTGCGAAAGATGCTGCAGGTCTTCCGGCTTCCACCCACGAACTTGCGCCAGGTGGAACACGGGAAATACGCGACCATCAGATGGATTTGATGCCTGCATTCTCGCGTGGCGAGCCGCCTCAGCCCGCAGATCGGACAACGGTCCATTGAAGCCGATCGCTTCCTGTGCCACTTGTGCGACCGCAAGGCGGTCGAGAATCAGCCGGATTGCGAGGTATTCAATCAAACATCCTTCGGGAACGGGCCACGGAGCCCACTCAGCTTCAGTCTCCAATTGCCAGATCATCCCGGCCCAGCCCCGCAATGCGAGCAGCGACTGAGCAATAAACTCATCGCGTTCCGTTTGATTTACGCCCAGAAGCCCGAGCGATTCCTCGATCGATTCCAATGGTCCCTGTCCACTGTCTAATAACCGCCTCGCTTCGCCGTGAAGTTTACCCATCCAACGTGTGGGAGATGCGAATGAGTTCCCGTAGAGTTGGAGGAACGACGCATAGAATCCGTCGTGTCGGTCGGGCAGTTCCCAGTCAGCGAATCCTTGATCGACATATGCAGCACAAAAGGGGATGAGGACATCATGCACCAGGATATCGGCATCCTCGCCAGTCACCCGCATCAGTGCATCTCGATGACGGCGCGACTCCTGTTGCGCCTCTCGAAGTGGCAACTGTTCATATGCAAGCCGGACTCCCCGCTCGCAGACTCGCCACAGGAAGTTCAGGACAAGTGTCTCCCATGCCTGATCACTCCAAGATTCGATCGAGCGGCGATCGAACTGTTCCCACACGTCTCCGACCACGTCGATCGCCGGTTTTCTCGCAGTGGTGTTTTCCTGAAGGTCACGCAATACCCACTTGCGCGTCTCATTGATCATCTGATCGCGAATTGACGGTTCCACTTCCGGCCGGAAACGCCGCAGTGCGTCAGTCTCGGCAATCATCCACCGGAGTTCCTCGTCTGGTCCGGTGAGGAATGGGAACTGCATCATGGCCAGCCGCAAAGCGTAACGCGTTCCGAACAACGCGACGAACAACGCGGCCTCATCGGCAAGATCGTCGATCAGCACGGCCTCAAGGTCTGCAACTCGAATCCGTCCTCGGGAAAGCATCTGACGATACTTTTCCTCGGTGAGGTATGCATGACACGCGTATAATCGCCCACCCGCCTCGACCCCCTTCTCAAAGTCGAGGTCTTCAAATGCGTGCAATGTATTGTGATGCACAAAGACCGTGATCGGCCCTTGCGACGGGAGCAGATGAGCCGCATGCTTGACGGCATGAAGCACCGCAGCGTGTTGGGAATGAACTCCCACATCGCCGGTCACAGGTTCATCAGCGATCTTTAATGCCATGAGTCGTGCTTCTGTCCTCGCACTGCACGCAGTGCGGGGCTGTCATTGAGACCAGAGGAGGCTGTATCTGCGGCGAGGGACCGCCACCGCGCAGCCTAGGCTGGGGGCCAGTGAAGAAAGAATGCCGGGGAAGCAGGGAAGAACCATCAGCCGATCACGAACGCAAGGCTGAGATCACACTTCGAAGAGAGCCCTGTCCGGCGGGCCTCGGACGGTCCGTTGGCACAAGAGGGACTGCGGCAAGTTACCACAGCCGTAGTCATTCAGGACTGACTCGATCGCCCCATTGACCTCGAAGTCCGCATTCCAGATCACCCCGTGGCCATCGTCGATGTCAACGGACTCCCCGTCGACCTCCAACTCAGCCACGCAGGACACTGATTCTGTGAGGTTCTGACCGATGGCGCGATCGACACCCAGCATTGTGATCCACAGGATCACGCACGCCAGAACCAGAGAAACGACCTGTCGCAAATTGACACGCATGGGAAGATGTTAACCTGACAGCAACCCGCGTCAATAGCCGGTGACCCTCCGGATCCGCAGATTCCCGGTACGGTTCGTGGCATTATCCACTGGACTCGCCGGTGAGTTCTTTCAGATCTGAGCAAGGGAGGCACTCACACTGCCATTTCGGGACTGCTCCACCTGGACGCAGTCGAACGGGTTGCCTGCCAGCTGCGTGTATCTGGAACATGCCGAAGCGACGAGGGGAAGCGCCGTGGAGAAGCACAAGTATCTTTCCGATCAGGACAAACGCCTCATGTTGACAGTTGAGGAGAAAGTCTCAAGCGGTTGGAGAATCTGCGGGCCCATCCATCAGCGACGAGACATGGCCGTTGGTGAGGCGCGTGTCACCATGCTCATGAATACCTTGGATCTAGAGGCGATTCAGCCGAGCTTTTTTCCGAACCCGACACAGAGTCAACCCCCACTCAGTTGCAGCCCGAAGCTGCTGGTTGACCGAGTGCCGCCTGTGCAGATCAACGAGGTGTTGATCGCGAATCTCACGAACATCCCGCTACAAACCAGACGGTTCGCTTCTCGTTGACTTTCGAACTCTGCGATGTCGAAGGTTCAACAGCTTTGCGATCACCGACTATCGCACCGAGATCTCGGCGTCTGCAGCAGCCGTCTGACGAGCCTTTCCGAGTGCGTCATCCTGGTCAATGCGAATCAGGCACTGACGGGTCCCGTCGGCCACATCAACGAAGTAGACGTTCCGAGGTGTCGCTGTCACCGAGCCGGTCGCTGTCACATTGATCGTGAACATCGCTCCGGACGATTGCACGACACGGAAGCGTCCGGGAGTGATGTCAGCCGGGAGTGTCAACTCGAGTGTCACCTGCATCACCTGATCAGACTGCTCTTCGGCAGCCGGGGTGACCGGCTTCTTGACCGATGTCAGCTCGGACGGAAGGGGATCGACCTGTGCGAGTTCGGTCGCATGCCGCGCCGCAGCGCGTCGCGCGATGATGAACTCAGCCTGTGTCTGCTGATCGCCGTTCCAGACGGCTGCAAACGCCCCGGTCATCAGAACGAGCAAAGCCACGCGGGTCAGTGCGGAAGTCGTTTCCCTCATGAGTCATGTCAGTCCGTCTTGGGGACACGCAGGTGGTGTCAATCTCAGTGGGCACGATGATCCATCACGCTGCACGCACTCCTTCACTCAAAAGTATCGGTGCATGGAGGATTTCGGCTTTCGCTAAACTGGGGAAAGCCGCGAAGAAAGTGAGGACTGCGGTGACTATTCGGCCTGCTCTGCCAGAGACATCCGGCGAATCACTCGCCGATGGTCAGCCTTGCTCGCTAGGATGGTGCTACGATTTCTGCCGAACTTTCTGAAGTCTCTCTCTTTTGTGATGTCGGAACCCCTTGAAATTTCACCAGTTAGCGGCCCCTTGACGGGCACGGTGCGCCCGCCCGGATCGAAGAGTCTGACCAACCGGGCTCTGATCGTCGCGGCTCTCGCTGACGGCACGTCGACACTGACTGGGGCACTCGACAGTCGCGACACGCAGGTGATGATCGACAGCCTCATACGGCTAGGCATGTCGGTCGATGTTGCTGATTTGGGAACGAAGCTCACGATCGAGGGCTGCGGCGGACGTCCGTCAGCCGAGTCGGCAGAGTTGTGGCTCGAAAACAGTGGCACGAGCATTCGCTTTCTGACGGCCCTCTGCACGCTGGGGAAGGGAAGCTTCCGGCTCGATGGCAACGAGCGGATGCGTGAACGGCCTATCGGCGATCTCGTGCGAGCCTTGAATGCACTCGGAGCCGATGTCACCTGCGAACATCAGGCGGACTGTCCGCCGGTGATGGTCACCGCGAATGGACTCCCCGGCGGGACGACACAAGTCGCCGGTAACATCTCCAGCCAGTACCTTAGCGCTCTGCTGATGTCGGCGCCGTGTGCACAGTCGCCCGTGCGGATCGAGATTGAGGGTGAACTCGTTTCACGTCCGTATGTCGACATGACGCTGGCCGTGATGCGGGAGTTTGGCGTCGATGTGACGGAAGCGCAGCCGGGCGTGTTCGAGATTCCGCAAACGTCGTATCGTTCTCGTGAGTACGACATCGAGCCCGACGCATCGGCGGCCAGCTACTTCTTTGCAGCGGCTGCCATCACCGGGGGCACCGTCACTGTCGAGGGGCTCTCTCGAAACGCCCTGCAGGGAGACGTCGAATTCGTCGATTGCCTCGCACAGATGGGCTGCGACGTTCAATCTGATGAGCGGTCGATCACCGTCACCGGGGGCGAGTTGCGGGGGATCGACGTCGACATGAACGCCATCAGCGACACGGCTCAAACGCTCGCAGTCGTCGCACCGTTTGCGACGGGGCCAACCCGCATTCGCAACGTGGCCCACATGCGTCACAAGGAGACGGACCGCGTCCATGCCGTCGTGACCGAACTCCGTAAGCTCGGTCTCGACGTGGAAGAGTTTGACGACGGTATGACGATCCATCCCGGCCCGATGCAGCCGGCGTCAATCGCCACGTACGACGATCACCGCATGGCGATGAGTTTCGCGCTCATCGCTCTCAAGCAGCCGGGAGTCAGGATCGAGGACCCGGAATGCACGTCGAAGACGTATCCACACTTCTTCGAGGACCTGCGAGTCTTGTGCGAGGGGCGTCCATGAGTTCGTCCCGCAGGCGACAGACAGCCTCACAGAAACGCCCATCCAGTCCGAAACGTCAGCAACTCAGCGCTCGACGTCTGGCGTATGACGTCCTCACGGCGTGGGAGCAGCGGGGCGTGTTCGCAGGTCTGGTGCTCGACGACATCTGCCAAGTGCATGAGGTCACAGGACCTGACCGGGCAATGGCGATGGACATCGCCTATGGAGTCATTCGCCGCCGGGCCACACTCGATGCGGTCCTTGCAGCCTTTGTCGATCGTCCCCGCAAGAACATCGAAGACGGGTTGTGGGCACTCTTGCAAATCGGTGCTTATCAACTGTTGCTGATGACCGGCGTCCCTTCGCATGCTGCTGTCGGCGAAACCGTCGAGGTGGCTAAAGGCATCCGCAAACCGGCATGGACCGGGCTCCTCAACGGCGTCCTGCGATCTCTCTCGGGGGCGATCCGGGACGCTGACGATGCAGGCCCGGCGGTCGATCGTGTGCCCGTTGATCTGTCGCACTCCAAGCAACTCGACCGAGCCGTGTTGCCTGATCCGTCGTCGCATGTCGCCTATCTCACGAAGGCCTTCAGCTATCCCCGCTGGCTCGTGCGCAACTGGGTCGACGAGCGGCGCGTCGAGGATGCGACACGGCTGTGTGACTGGTTCAACCGTCCGCCCACCGTCACGATTCGCGTCAACCTCTTGCGACAGACAACCGACGTTGTCAGAGAAGTGTTTGATGCAGCGGGCGTCGCGACCGAAGCGGGACAGTTCGCGGAATCGCTGCGTCTTCTGGACGCGAAGCCGATTCGCGATCTGCCGGGATACGTGGAAGGGTGGTTCTCCGTGCAGGACGAGTCAGCCATGTCAGCGGCCCGATTACTGGAGCCACAACCGGGCGAACGCATCCTCGACATGTGCGCAGCCCCTGGCGGCAAGACAACCCATCTGGCCGAACTGATGCAGAACGAAGGTTCCATCATCGCAGTCGACACGGACGACACTCGCCTCGCTCGTGTGTCCGAGAATGCAACACGGCTGGGACTGACGTCGATTCAATGCCAGAAGATCAGTCCTGATGGCGCGGGTCTGCCCGAAGGCCCGTTCGATCGCGTGCTCGTCGATGTCCCCTGTTCCAACACGGGCGTGCTGGGCAAACGGCCTGAGGCTCGATGGCGTCTCAACCCGAGCGACGTTGAAGAACTCTCTGTTTTGCAACGCCGATTGCTGACACAGGCCCTCGCTAGTGTCCGTGCTGGCGGGCATGTCGTCTACTCAACATGCAGCATCGCCCCGCAAGAGAATCAACAGGTCGTGCGAGAAGTCATCAAACAGCGTGACGACGTTCAGATCGTCCGTAAAATCGAACACATCCCCGGTCAGCCGAACGACGGAGGCTATCAGGCGCTACTTCGCCGTGAGGTCGGCTGTGCGAGCCACACGTAGCCTTCGTCGCGAGACGGCGGAAGGAGACGCGATCGAATCTTGCGCAGATGCCGGCTTCTGGCGAAGACCGGCTACAGGTCCCTCCATTTGCCACGCGCCACCCAAGCGAACATCATTGAATTCTCTCTGTTGTCGCGCGAGCCTCGAAGGCACCGAGATCAATGGCGCCGATGAGCTTGCGTGCCCGCGCTCCGCGGGGCATGGCGAACTCCCAGTCGAGCGTGATTTCGTGCTCTTCGTCGATGATGAGCGGAGCACCGGCATCAATGCACGGCGAGTCGACCACCGGACGGAAGTCTTGACCATTGAAGTCAACAAACCGGGGAGACTCCCCTTCAACGTTGCGACTCGCGATCACACGGCCCTCGAAGCCGTCTTCGTGTGACGACTTCCATCCCTTTCTGATCCAGTTGCCCGTCATGCGGACGAGGCCCGATTCGTCGAGAATCGCGAGGTGCGAGCCGGGGGCCGACGTGTAGAAAACGTTCCCCGTCACAACGGCTGTCTCCTCGTTCGTCGAAAGCCGGGCGAGTACCGTTCTGTCTGTGCGATGGGAGATCACAGTGTTGTTGAGGAAGTACAGCACTCCCTTCCGGTAGTCCGGCTCGTTCCCGTTGTCGCCTCCGTAGTGCAGCATCTGATTGTTGCCGTCCCCCTCATGCTCGATCAGCACGTTGCAATATACAAAGGTCTGCCCGTAGCGCGGGTCGTCGACGATCTCCATGCTGTCGTCACCCTCGACGAGGTCAAGTTGGCGATTGCCCCCCTCAATCCAGTTGTAGCGGACGATGAGCCCCGCTGAGCGGTCCTTCAAAGCGTTGCCCAGACAGTCCTCCCGCAGGGGACCGAACCGGTTGAACTGGTATGTCACGCCCCGTCCAGCTGTGTAGCTGTTGTGCTGATAGTACGTGCCGGGCATGCCGTTTGTATGGATGTAGCAACCCTCAACGAGAACGTCGCGAGACTGGTATGCCGAGAAGAACCCGTTCGCGCAGTCGCGCATGATGCAGTTGCGGATCGTGATGTTCGATCCGCTCTCGACATAGATCGCTGAGGCTGCCTCTGAATAGGCTTTAAGACCTTCGCTGCCGAGATACATGTGGTACGGATGAGCCGCACGGATGTCCAGATTCTCCACGACGATGTGCGTGGGGAACTCGACATCCGGCACGTTGGCACCGCCGATCTTGATGACGGCCCGCTGCTCACTCCAGAAGTCGAGGCCGGGCGGTGTCGTGGCACTCTCGCCGTCAATGAGTGGAAGCTCACCGTTCGGCCCCGGCACCCCCTTCACGGTGATCGGCTGCGCAGCAGTTCCGTGTCCAACGAGCACCCACTTGTTACGATACGATTTCTCTCGCCAGTGAATGAAGACAGTATCCCCCGGCAGCAGACGATGCCACGGAGCCTCAAACGGGCTCTCGAACTCTTGCCCAGGACCGATGTGATAGTCCGTTGCCATCCCGATCGACGACGCTGTGATGCTCGTGATGATCGAGAGGACCGAGACAACGAGACGATTGATCTGCATGTTAATTCCCATCTGCCAACGAAATCCGGACCACGTGCGGATCGTCATCGTATGCTGAGTGAGACAATCATGGCAGTGCGAGTTCTTGCCGGTCACGAGACTGGCCGACGCTGCGTGACGGTTGGACCGTTTGCGGCAGCGGGGAAAAGCGGATCAGAGCGGATCATGCGGATGATCGCGGAATTGCAAGGTGTCCAAAACTCGCATGTCACCTGCGAACGTCTTCCGCCTTCGCCGCGAAGTTGATCGACTCGAAACCGGCCGCCCGGCTGAGGTCGTAGACCGCGATGACGTCACGCATGGGGACGTTCGGACCGTTGTCCAGGATCACCGGATTGTCGGGAGTCAACTCGGCCAGTGCGTTGAGCGGAGCTGCGAGGGCGTCCACCGTCGCATATTCGGTTCCGTTCATGTCGATGATCGTTTGTCCGATTTCATCGGTTCGCAGGCGGAGCCACACCTCGACGATCCACGGGTCTCGCTCGATCGGCTGGTCCGATTCGATCCCGCCGGCGGCTGTCAGTTCGGTCGGCAACAACGACTCCTGCACCTGCCCGGCGGCCGCCACCACGAAGAACACCAGCAGCAGGAACACGATGTCGATCATGGGCGTCATGACGTCGTTCTCATGACTGCGATCGGAGCGGGAATGGGACGAGGGGATGCGCATGCGAGGAAGGCGTCATTTCTCGATGACATGAAAACCGACGTTCGTCACACCGCCCCGCAGGCAGGCCAGCAGGATCGGTTCGACTCGCGAGTAGGGCGTGAGTTGATCGCTGCGGATGCGAACTTCGTAGTCAGCCGTACGTCCGTTCGTTTCGGCCTGCAACAGCTGCTCGAACTCCGCCAGCGACATGGCTCGGCCTTTGACGAACATGCTGCCTTCGCGATCGACGGAGACGATCAGTCGACGGGGCAGTTCGTTCTCGTCGTCGACCTGCGACGCCTGCGGGAGTTCGACCGCTTCGACCTGTTCGTTCTGCGCGAAGTGGGCCGTCACTAGAAAGAAGATCACCAGTAGGAACACCACGTCGATCAACGGTGTGATGTTGAACCGGATGCCGGGTGGTCGCTCTCGCTGGGGGACTCTCACTATTTGGTGCCCCGTTCAACGGCCACAGGCGGAATCGGGGGACGCGCGGGACGTCGTTCGGTCGTTCGAGTTCCGGCTGTCTCGGTTGGGGCAGACTTTTGAACGGTGCCCCGCTTGTAAGGCGCCATCACCTGCTCTGCGAGCAATGAGGTCTCCGCGACAAACTCATCAATGCGGTTGCGGAACAGTGAGAACGCAGCGAGTGCAGGCACTGCGACGCCCAGTCCCAGCAGCGTCGTCACGAGTGCCTGTGAGATCGCGGGAGCAAAGTCCGCCGTCTGCGGGACCGCTTTGCTCGCGAACTCGCTGAACGCCCGGATCATGCCGAGCACGGTGCCCATGAGTCCGATCATCGGTGCCAGCGTGCCGATGACTGAGAGATATTCGATCTTGCGATACAGTCGTGCGGCCTGTTCCTGACAGGCATCTTCCATCGACTTCTCAACCGCCGCGTAACCCAGACCGACTTCCTGCAATCCGGCTGACACCACATAGGCCAGAAAGCTCGGTTGTTCGCGGCATTGTTTGTCTGCTGTGGCGTACTGTCGTTCGTTGATCGACTTGTGCAGCGAATCCTCCAGACCAGACGGCATCAAGGCGGTGCGACGAATGCTCAGCAGATGCTCGACGATCAGTGAGACCATCGCCAGGCTCAACCCGATGATGACCGCCCCGATCATGCCACCGGCTGCAATCAGCGAACGCACGTCAAGCGGATTTGCTTCAGTCGCCGGAGCGTCATCGGCCATCAGCGGTGTCGCCAGCAGGACCGGCAACACCAAAATCGAAAGACTGACCAATCGCCTGAAGCGTTCAACCATCTGTCCGTGCATCCCTGGTCGGAGTTGTCTGATCGATGAGTCCGCGAGCCTCAGCGGCAGCTGGTGTCCATCTCCAGTCGCTGACGACTTCTTGCCACAGTGAGCGAGCTTCGTCTGCACGACCGAGACGCATCAGTGCAGTCCCGGCGTATACGGTTGCTTGTGCTGCTAAGGGTTCGTTCTCACGGTGAACGGTCGTCAGCCACAGAAAGGCCGCCGCGGCCCGATCATACTCACTCTGCTGAACAAGGGTACGCCCCAGCACAAAGTACGGGCCCGCACGCAAAGTGGAGGGCATCCGCTGAATCTCGTGCCCCCAGCTGGCGAACTCATCCTGCGTGACGTCCTGAGTAACCCGCAGTCGCCACAGTTGGGCCCTCGCGAGTGGTTCCAGGGTTTCATCTCCCGTTGTCACGATGCGTCGCAAAGTACCACACGTCACGTCACCATACGCCGGTTCGAGCAGCAGCACGCTTGCACCCAGTAGCCGGGCGACATCATTGTGACTGGTCAGCCATGTCCTGGCGTTTTGACGAAGTGACGTACTCGTCTCAGCCGTGTCCCAGACCAGGGGAATCAACGGTGCCTCGCGCGGCGACGGCTCTATCTCGACAAGCTGAAGATAGCGAGTTGCCGCCGTCACTCGATCTCGCTGCCGCGTCGCACACCTCACTAGCCAGCCGAGTATCTCACATTGCACCCACTTGCGAGATTCGTCTTCCAGTGCCTGTTGAAATGATCCGACCGCCTTGTCGATCTCGGCAGTGTTGTAGAGCGTGACCCCCTCGCGATGGGCCTCCGTTTGCACAGCCTCGACCGAAATGACCTGATCCGCGGGGAAGGTCCGGATCGGCAGCTCGTCGTTGATGTGCAGCGAGATGATCTTCGACGTGTAGTCGACGATGTCCCCGGAGATGACCAGCGGACTCACGTTTTCCGGCGGTTGAACAACGACGCGATCCTTCGCATGAACGCGACTCGACAAGTGGATGAGTGCGAACACCACCAGCGATATCCTGAGCCAGAGCTGACACGACCCAAGGCCACATTCAAACACCGCTTGCGGCTTAGCAAGTTCGCAACCCATTCAACCTCCCTGACGCCTGATGCCGCGTGCTCTCAAAGGCAGACGGCCAACGTCATGCCTCGCGAACCGACGCCGGCTCGTCCGACTTGTGAAACACATAGGGCAACAGCAACACAAACCCCGCGGTGATCGCCATGTCGGCCACATTGAACACTCCCGTGCGGAGATTGCCGATGCCCAGATTGAGAAAGTCGATGACGACTCCATTCTGCGTGGTGACACGATCGATGAGGTTGCCGATGCCCCCGGCGAGGATCAGCGTCAACGCCGTCATCGACAGCCGGTCGATATCCCGACGTAACAACACGATGGCACCAACGAAACACAGCACAACTGCGTTCACGACCGTCAACAGCCAGAATCGAACGTCCGGGGAAAGATTTGCTGCGAGACTGAGAAACGCACCCGGGTTCTCAGCGTATTGAATACGAAAGGTGTCGCCGAAATACGAGCAGAGCAGCGGAGGCGGCCCCTTGAGATGTTCAATCGCCATCTGCTTGGTCGCCTGATCGCACCCCACGCACGTGATCAACACCACGGCCAGGAACGCGATCCGCCAACGGCCTTGAGTGATATCCATATGACGTTCGAAATTGAATGAAAATGTCTGATCAGAAGAGTCCAATCGCTCGAATGAGTTTGAGCAAGAGGCGTCCCCGAATTGTAACGGTCGACAAGAATCAGTCCAAGACGGCTTCGACAAGCGGCTGTGCACGTGTTCCTCGTTCGCTGATGAGGCTGAAATGTGTGCATTCGCCGTCATTTTGGTGTACAATTCGCTGACACGGTTCCCACCCCAACGTCTCACCTTGTTGATCGCCGTGAAATCAATTCTGACCATCCTTCCTTTGCTGCTCTCTACGACGGTTTACGTCGCTGAAGGTAGCTCAGAGGTCTCGTTTGAGCGTGATGTTCGTCCGCTGATGAAGGCTTCGTGCTTTCAATGCCACGGAGAGGACGGGAACGCGGAGAGCGGGCTTGATGTCCGGCTCGCAAGGCTGATGACGGTTGGCGGAGAGTCTGGACCAGCTATTGTTCCCGGCGACGCTGGAGCGAGCCTGCTGTATCAGCGGGTCCGCGATGGCGAGATGCCGCCCGAGGAATCGCATCGCCTCACCGATGAGCAGATCGGCACGATCCGCCGCTGGATCGACGCCGGTGCCCCGACGCTGCGACCCGAGCCGGAGTCGATCGACGGATTCCTGATCACCGAAGAGGAGCGATCACATTGGTCGTTTCAGCCAATCCAGAAGCCGAAGGTTCCGACGGTCAACACCGCCGATCGAGTCCGTAGTCCCATCGACGCGTTTCTCCTGCACAAACTCGAAGCACAGGGGTTCACCTTCTCCGAAGAGGCGGATCCCGCAACGCTCTTGAGACGGGTGAAGTTTGATCTCGTGGGTCTCCCGCCGACGCTCGAAGAGATCGAGCAATTCAATGCAAACTCTTCGCCGGACGCGTACGACCGTTTGATCGATGATCTGCTGGCGTCATCCCACTATGGCGAACGCTGGGGGCGTCACTGGTTGGACATTGCCGGCTACGCGGACTCCGAAGGCTACAACCTCACTGACTCGCAGCGACCGCATGCGTGGCGATACCGGGATTATGTCATTCGTGCTTTCAACGAGGACAAGCCGTTCGATCGTTTTGTGCTGGAACAGTTGGCGGGCGACGAACTGATCACCACGCCGCTCGACAACCTGTCGGACGAGGACGCCGAGTTACTCATCGCGACCGGTTTTCTGCGAATGGCCCCCGACGGAACTGGGGGTACGGTCGATGATGCCAATGTGGCCCGCAATGACGTTGTTGCGGAGACACTCAAGATTGTCACCTCGTCACTGATGGGACTGACCGTCGGCTGTGCCCAGTGTCACGACCACCGGTATGATCCGATCCCGCAGACCGACTACTACCGGTTGCGAGCCGTCTTTGATCCGGCCCTCGACTGGAAGACCTGGAAGTCGCCGCCGCAACGGCTCGTCTCACTCTACACCGACGAAGACCGCGCCAAAGCAGCAGAGGTCGAGGAGCAGGCGAAGGTCGTCGATGCCGAGCGATCCGAGAAACAGGCCGATTTTATCGCTGCGACGTTTGAGAAAGAACTGGCCAAGCTCCCCGAGGAGATCCGAGAGACGGCAAGAGCCGCTCACGACACTCCCGAAAAGGAGCGAACCGCCGAGCAGGTGGCACTGCTGAAGGAGCATCCCAGCCTCAACGTCACGTCCGGCTCGCTGTACCTGTACGACCAAAAAGCCGCTGACGAACTGAAGGCACTCTCCGAGAAGGCGACCGCGATCCGCGCGACCAAGCCGGAAGAACGCTTCGTCCGGGCGCTCACCGAACAACCGGGGCATGTGCCAGCCTCATTCCTGTTTGCCCGGGGTGACCATGAGCAGCCGAAACAGGAACTCGAACCGGCCGGACTCAGCGTCGTCTCTGCGAACTTTGAACTGCCAACAGTTCCCATCAATGACGCAGTCCATGCGACGACAGGACGACGTACGGCGCTGGCCCAGCGACTGACCGATCCTCAGTATCCGCTGCTGGCACGGGTCATCGTCAACCGCATCTGGCTCCATCACTTTGGACGTGGACTGGTCAACACACCCGCCGACTTTGGCACACTCGGCACACCCCCCACGCATCCGGAGTTGCTCGACTGGCTGGCAGCCGAGTTCATCGAGTCCGGCTGGAGCGTCAAACACATGCACCGATTGATTCTCAGCTCGACTGCCTACAGGCAGGGACTGCGAAACGACCGCGAGTTGATCGATGCCGACCCGGACAACCTGCTTTACGGAGGAGCCCGCCTGCGTCGCCTCGATGCGGAAGCACTGCGTGATGCAATCATCACCGTCAGCGGAACAATCAACGATAAAGCCTACGGACCAGCAGTCCCGGTCATCGCGGACAAGGTCGGTCGCTGGGTGCTGGGCATCGAGAACTTGAGTGCCGGTCGACCCGGTGCGGTGCTGCCCATGCACGGCGAGGACCTCCGCCGCAGCGTCTATGTCGAAGTCCGACGCACCCGGCCGCTCGCCGTTCTCGACACGTTCGACTGGCCTCGCATGTCTCCTAACTGCGACCAGCGCCGCACGTCCACGGTCGCTCCGCAGTCACTCATGCTGATGAACAGCGACTTCGTGCTGGAGTATTCCGAGAAGTTCGCCCGACGCATCGAAAGCGAGACAACCGACGATCCCGTCGAACGGATCGACCGCGCCTGGCGACTTGCCTTCGGACGCGCACCCAATGATTCCGAACGAGCATCAGCTCAGAGCTTCCTCGAAGAGCAAACGGCGACCTTCACCGAGACGCTGCCTGCCCCCAAGGAAGATCAGCAAACTCCTGCACCAACTGCAGAGCAACGTGCACTCGAAACGTTGTGTCAGATGCTGCTTAGTTCCAACGAGTTTTTATACATCGACTGATGAGAAACACAGCCTGCAACTCACGACGTCACTTCCTCGCGGGGTCTGCGATGAGCGTCAGCTCGGTTGCGCTCGCGTGGATGTTTCAGCAGGACGCTGCACAGGCGAAGCCGGCCAAACCGGCGCTTGAGCCACAGACGTTCGATACGCTGCCCAAGCCCTCTCCGCAGCCGCCCCAGGCCAGCTCGATGATCTCGTTATGGATGCAGGGGGGCCCCAGCCATCACGACATGTTCGACCCCAAACCGGAGATGGCGAAGTACGACGGTCAACCGTTCCCGGGTGACATCAAGTACGACAATGCGGCCCAGGCCAGTTCAAAGGTGTTTCACAGCCCGTGGAAGTTCGCTCCACGAGGCGAATGCGGGATGGAGTTGTCGGAGCTGATCCCTTACACGTCCAGCATCGCGGATGACATCTGCCTCATCCGCTCCATGCATACGGGGGTGAACAATCACGGACAGTCGATCCGGGCCCTGCAGGCCGGTCGTGTCCTCGAAGGACGCCCGTCACTCGGCAGTTGGCTGACCTACGGACTCGGCTGCGAGGCGGACAACCTGCCTGCCTTCGTCGCCCTCATCGACCCTGGACAACTCCCCGTGATGGGCGTCGAAAACTGGCAGAACGGATTTCTCCCATCGATTTACCAGGGCACCGTGGTCCGGCCTCAGGAGCCCAGGATTCTCGACCTCACGCCCGCCTCGCATCTCAAAGGAAGACCACAGGACCGGTCACTCAAGTTCCTGCGCGAACTCAATAGCCGGCACCTCAGCGAACGTCCCGGCAACAACGACCTCGACGCCCGCATTGCCTCCTACGAACTGGCAGCGAAGATGCAGGTCGCCGCGACCGATGCCTTGGAGCTGTCGCAGGAGTCAAAGGCCACGCAGACCATGTATGGCATGCACGCAGAGGATGCGACGACACGTGAATACGGCTCACGGTGTTTGCTCGCACGACGCCTCATCGAACGGGGTGTCCGCTTCGTGCAGGTCTACACGCAGAATCAGCTTTGGGACTCGCATGGCTCGATCATCAAGTCGCTGCCCAATGCGTGCAGAAAGGTCGATCAACCGTCAGCTGCACTCGTGACCGACCTCAAAGCTCGCGGGCTGCTGGATTCAACGGTGGTTCACTGGGGCGGGGAGATGGGCCGACTCCCCGTGATCCAGAACGACGCAGGTCGCGACAAGATCGGGCGTGATCACAACACGTACGGATTCAGCATGTGGGTCGCGGGCGGCGGCTTCAAGGCGGGGCACGTGCACGGTGCAACCGATGAATGGGGACATCACGCCGTCGAGAACGTCGTGCATCACTACGACTACCACGCCACGCTGATGCACCTGTTCGGCATCGACCACTCCCAACTGACGTACAAGTGGTCCAACCGCGAACAATCCCTCACCGACAACCAACCGGGCCGTATCGTCAGTGAGATTCTGGCATAGCGGGAGGGACTCTCAGAATCACGTCATGATCTCGTGGATCGGTCGGCCGTGGTCGATCTCCAGCCGTTTGCGGCCGGGGATCTCCAGACGACGATTGTCCAACCCCAACAGGTGCAGCACCGTGGCGTGCAGGTCGGTGACGTAGTGCCCTTCGCCGAGAGCGTGATAGCCCAATTCATCCGTCTCGCCGTGGACGTGGCCCTTCTTGATGCCGGCACCGGCCATCCAGATGGTGAAGCCATTGGGGTGATGATCACGGCCGTCGGTGCCGCCGTTTCGCAGTTCCAGTCCGGGTGTGCGACCGAACTCGGTGCAGAACACGACCGTGACGTCGTCCATCAGACCTCGCTGTTTGAGGTCGTGGATCAAGCCGGCAACCGGGCGATCGACCGTCGCACACAACCGCGTGTGATTCTCCTTCAGTTTCTGATGCGAGTCCCACACGCCGTAGGTGGAGGGGTACACCTGAACGAAGCGGACGCCTCGTTCGACCAGACGACGGGCTGCAAGCAGCCGTTGACCAGCGAGTTTCGTTGCGTCGTCCTCCAGCCCGTACAGGTCTGCAGTGGCAGCTGTCTCCTGTGTCAGATCGACCGCTTCGGGGACAGCGGACTGCATGCGGAAGGCTAACTCGTACGCTCGAATCCGCGCCCGCAACTCCTGATCCTGCGGGTACTCGACTGCTGAGAGTTCGTTCAGTTCGTTGATGAACTCGAACTCGCTGCGCTGCTCCTCCGCGGACTGGCTCGATTGACGTCGACCGAACGGCAGCGGATTGGTCGGGTCCAGTTCGATCGGCACACCGGCGTGCTGGGGACCGAGGTAGTAGGAGTCGATCGACTGTCGTGTGTCGGTGCGGGTCGGTCCGCCGAGCACGACAAACTTGGGGAGATTCTCGTTCAGTGTCCCCAGTCCATAGTGTGCCCATGCCCCGACGGATGGCTGAACTTCGTCGAGGCGATGACGTCCCGTGTGGATCTGATTCTCAGCCGCGTGGTCGTTGTCGGTCGTCCACATATTGCGAACGAAGCAGAGATCGTCCACATAGTTCGATAGATGGGGCCACCAGTCGGTGACTTCAATGCCACTCTCGCCGTGTTGCTTCCAGCCGACCTGCATGGGGTAGATCGTGGGATAGACATCGCGGACGTTCACCTCTTGAGCAGCGACCGAGCGGAACCGCTTCTCGTGCAGTGGCGAATTGACCGGGTTCTCGAAGGGGGTCTGGTCGAATGTCTTGCCTGCGTATGTGTTGAGTGCCGGCTTTGGATCGAACGTCTCCAGATGACTGTACCCGCCGGAGAGAAAGATCCAGATCACCGATTTGGTGCGTGGGACAAATTGAGCGCGACCATCCGGTGGTGACCACGACTGCGACTCGGATGCTCGTACGATCCCGTCGTCAGCCAGCATGGCTCCGAGTGCGAGACCCGTGAAGCCCATCCCGAAGTCGGAGAGAAACGTCCGGCGAGAGACCGAACAGCAACCCGGATGTTGAAATGGTGATGACATAATGTTCTCAACGAATTCCGATGAAATCATTGTGACTGAACAGGACTCTCACAAGGCTCTCCGACGCTCGACGTAAGGACTCCTCCGGCGACTCATCAGCGATGGCCGATTGTTGTCGTTCGAGAAACTCCAGGCAACGAGTGAGTTCATCCTCTGACGGAGGGCGAGAGAGGATCTGTTCGTACGCGGCGACCACAAATGCTTGCGATTCGCTCGACCCCATCCGCAAAGATTCTGCCAGCGAGCCACTGAGTTCGTGAATGAGATCGCTGTTGGTGAGTGCGAGTGCCTGTTGCGGGACGATGCTGCGTGTGCGGCGGTAACAGTCGTTGGGGTCCGGAGCATCGAAGAGGGCACCGAACTGACTCTTGCCGTCCGACTCCGGCTGACAACTGTAGTACAGACTTCGCCGCCGGGTGGTCAGAGCCTCCTTGTTTTCGAGTTCCTGACCACCAACTGTGAGGTCGAGGCAGTTGGCACAGTGGAGCAGACTGTCGCGAACGACTTCCGCCTGCATGCGTCCGACGTTCATCCGCCAGAGGAACTTGTTCGAGGGGTCGATTTCAACATTGGCGTTGATGTCGCCGGTTGATGATGCAGAGCGGTAGGTGCGGCTGGTCACGATCAGCCGATGCAGGTGCTTCATGCTCCACCCGGACTCCATCAATTCGACCGCGAGCCAATCCAGCAGTTCCGGATGCGTCGGCGGGGACCCGTTGCGACCGAAGTCGTAGACTGTCGACACGAGCGGCGCGTGAAAATGACGCATCCAGATATGGTTCACTGCCACTCGCGCAGTCAATGGATTGGTGCGGCTGCCGATCCATTCACTCAGTGCCTTGCGGCGACCCGTACTTTCCGAAGCATAGACCGGTCCGAGCGGAGAATAGTCTTCGGAAGTTTCTTCTGACTGCAACTTGCTGAGAGCGGTGCGTGCTTCGGTCAGCTGTTTGCTGGCGTTGTGAATTGCCTCATCTCGCTTCGCCTCGTCGAGCGGTTTGGACTTCGCCGTTGCAAATTGATGCTCAGAGCGAGCGACCTCCGCCTCGGCTTTGGCCAACAACGCGTCTCGCTCAGCAATGATGGCAGCTGACGTGACACTTTTAACGTCGACATCGGTGCTGATGCCGTACTTCGCATCGTCGGCTGCGATACGTGATTCGACACTGGCAAGCGACAATCGAGCCGCATTCTCTTGAGACTCAGCGGCCCTCATGGCCCATTCCTGACTCTCGACCGCACGCTTGGCGATCATCAGTGTGGTCACGGCCTCACTGAACACTCCCGCGTCCGCGACTGGAGAGACGAGCGACGACGCCGGAGCGACGCAGAAGGATGAGGCCGTCCATCCCGGAGTCCCCACGATCTCGTGACCGATCTCGTACTCCGGCGCCTCGAAGTTGAAGGCGATAAGCGGGTTGAGAGCATCGGTTTCTTCTGACTCCGGGTCTCGTGCGAGCAGTTGCACCTCATCCAGCAACACGACACTGCCTTCTCGCGCATCGAACGTGATCGCTTTGGTCGGGTCGCCAACGGGGTTCCAACCGTTCAACGCGACGGGCACGTTCTCGACGAAGGTTGTGGCTTCGTCGAGACTCCGGACACTCAGCAGACAATTGCCCTGTTCGGGATTAACGTTGACTTCAACGACGAATCGCTGTTCACCTCCGGCGTGGTCATACTCGCCCACGTCGAACTCGGTGAAGGTGCCCGGTTGATAGCCCGTGATGCGACCTGCGATGAAACCGACGAAGCCCGCTGTCAGTCCTTTGCCGACATCTTTGGCAAGCTGGAAGTTGAAGTGTGTGTCTTTCGCAATGTGCAACTGGAAGCGAATCGTCAGTCCGTCATCGATGGTCGTGAGCGACTGGCAATCGTAGTTGATGATGCGGCGACCGGTCGTCGCGTCCAGCAGCAAGGACTGGTCACCTGTTAGTGGTCCACTGTGGTCTGCTGAGCGTGCAGAGGCGAGTGCCGTTTCAAATTGACTCTGGGCTTGTGCGAGCGTTTCACGTAACTCGGGCAGCGCGGCCTCCGCTGTCTGTCGGGCCGTTGCGAGTTTCTGCTGACTATCAGTGACGGCTGCCGATTGATCTTGAAGGATCGTCTTGCGAATTTCGGCTCTTGCTGCGGGGTAATAGGCAGTCACCGGCAGCTCGACCGGCTCGATGCTCACCGGGAATTCGCCGAAGATGGCGGGCACGCCCGGTGCGATGCTGCCTCGGTCCTCGTCACGCTGGCGTTCATCACCGGCTTCGTAGAACCATGTGACGGACGCCGGAGTCTTGTCGTAGACACTGACCGCTCCGGTTCGGCGCACCTTACGGAGCACGCCGTACTCGTACTCCTGAAACGGGCCCGGGTCCGCCTCTCCCGGCAACCGGTCCTGACGAATACCGATTGGCTCGAAGAAGGCCCGCAGGCGGAAGTAGTCGTCCTGCAGGATCGGGTCGTACTTGTGGTCGTGACAGTGTGCACAATTGAAGGTTAAGCCGAGGAACGCTTTCGCCGTGTGCTCGACGTTGCTCCGCATCCAGTCGTTATGATTGAGGGCGTACCAGTTGCGAATGAGGTAACCCGTCGCGACCGATGCCTCCGGATCTTCGGGAGCCACTTCATCGGCTGCGAGCATCTCCTGAACCATTCGGGCGTAACTCTTGTCATCGTTCAGCGAGGTCACGATCCAGTCCCGCCATCGCCAGATTTGCGGGGCACTGTTCCAGACATCGGGGACCATGCGACGACCGAACCAGTCCGCGTATCGCCAGACATCCATCCAGTGCCGCGCCCAGCGTTCACCGTATTGGGGTGACTCCAACAGTTGGTCGACCGCACGCTCGTACGCATCGGGAGAGTCGTCTGTGAGAAACTCACGTAGCTCATCAGCCGTCGGTGGCAGACCAATCAGGTCGAGTGAGACGCGTCTGAGCAAGTGGGCTCGATCGGCAACGGGGCGAGGCGTCAGGCCGAGTGACTCATGTTGGGCTGCGATGAAACAGTCGATTGGATTCGCTGACCACTCTTCGTTGTTGACGACCGGTAACGGTGAACGAACTGGCACCCGGAACGACCAATGCTCACGCGGGTCCTGCTCTGGCTGCTCGTCAGGAGGGGCTGTTGCTCCTTGATTGATCCAAGTTTGGAGCAACGCAATCTGCTCAGCCGTCAGTGGCTCACCCTCCGGCGGCATGCGAGTCGCTTCGTCGGTGTCACTCACCCGTTCGATGAGCAGGCTCTGCTGACTGTTTCCCGGCACGATCGCGGGACCACTGTCGCCGCCCTGTCGGGTGAACACCGCCTTGTCGACTCGCAGACTGCTCTCACTCTTCAACACGCCATGACAAGCATAGCAGCGCGATCGCAGGAGCGGTTTGATCTGCGTGTCGTAATCGACCGACTCTTCCGCATGCAGTGCGGTTGCGGACATTGTCAGTAGCAATGACCATCCGATCCGATTGATGCAGCGAAGCAAGTTGAGAGTCATGCAGGTCGACTCCACGGATGACTCAAAGGCGGGAGAGTCCAACACCCAACAGGAGGGAAAGGTCAGCCGATCACCAATCGAGTCGGCACCCTCGAATATCCTACCATCCCCACGAACAAAGGTCGACAATTTGGCAGATGTCCCTCGATTCCGCAGTCGATTCGCTCGAAGGAGATGCATCGATTCGACATATTGCATCTCCATCACTTGCCGATGCAGAATCGGCTGAAGATGCGGTCGAGGATGTCGTCGGTGAAAACTCGACCGGCGACGTGGCCGAGATGATCGACCGCCTCTCGGAGTTCGACGGCGATCAACTCATCGCCCAGTAAATCGATTGCAGCAGAGCGTGCGCGCGTGAGTGCTGCGCTCGCACCACGCAGGCTCGCCTGACAACGGGCCGCTGTGGAACCAAGCATAAGATTGCTCTCCGTTGACGACTGGAGACGCGACACCACAGCGTATTTCACGTCATCGAGTCCGGTCTGATTCTCCGCACTGACGACGATAACATCGTGTACCTGAATCTCCTCAGCAAGATCGGACTTCGTGATCAGACGAATCATCTCATTGGCATCTCTGCCCAACTCGTGACGCAGGCGTTCGTCCAAGAGTATTTCGTCCGGACTCAGGTTGGCAGCCGTGCACCAGAGGATGAGATCGGCTCGTCGCCACTGCTCGTCACGTAGCTCATCAGCAGCTTGTGAGATGCTCTGCTCATCAAGTGCGTTGGAGAAGTCGTCCCAACCGGCTGTGTCGACCAATTCGATCGCCAGTCCGTCCCAGTCCAATGGCACGCTGAGATAGTCCCGCGTGGTGCCAGCGACGTGCGACACGATGGCGGTCTGCTCAGCACTCAATGCGTTAAGCAAGGTGCTTTTGCCGGCGTTCGGGAGACCTGCCAGTACGACGCGATTGCGTCCGGTCGATTGCATGCGTGAGTTGGACTGCGCAACCAACTCGGTCAGCAACTTGACTCCTTCATCGATGTGAGTGAGGAGTGTTTCACGTGAAACAAACTCGATATCCTCCTCCACGAAATCGAGTCCCGCTTCCAGATCGGCCAGATGTAAGAGAAGTTGTTCGTGCAGTGAGGCGATTTGATGTGAGATTCCGCCTCCCAGTTGATCGAGTGCGAGGCTGAGTTGCTGTTCGTCGGTCGCTTCGATGACCCCGAGGACGGCTTCGGCCTGCACGAGATCAATTCGACCGGCGAGGAAAGCCCTGAGTGTGAACTCGCCTCGTTGGGCAGGACGGGCTCCGTGGGCGAACAGGTGTTGGAGCAACGCTTCGAGAAGTGGAGGCGAGCCGATCGTGTGCAGTTCGGCTGTCGGTTGCCCGGTGTACGAACGCGTCGTGGGCCACAGCAGGACATCAACCGCCAGTGGACAGTGGACATCAGGCAGCTTCACCGCGCCCGGATGTCGTTGGGGGAAACGTGCGGACTCCCAACGTACGTGGTCCTTCGGTGTGAAGACCGCTGACACGACATCTTTTATGCGGGGACCACTTACCCGGATGATACCTCGTGATGCCGGTCCGGGAGGCGAGGCGAGTGCAGCGATCGTATCGTCAGTGTGAGGGGTCATTGCAGAGAGGCACGCCGATACGGCTGTCGATCACGTTGCGGGTTTCGTCTCCGGCGATGATAGCGAATGGCCACTCACTCCTGCCCGTCAGGCGTCCTCGACAAACGCAAAAACCCCATCCGGGGGGTTAAACCGGATGGGGTATCGGGGTCTCGCATTTCAAGCCATATGAGAACTTGTCTCAATTGCGGTTGTAGCCGTAGTTGTTGTAGCCGTACTGGTTGTTGTAACCATTGTGACCGAAGCCGCCCTCTCCGGGGATGGGCGAGTTGCAATCAATGTCGAACTGTCCGTCGCAGTAGTCGTAGACGTCCTTGAAGGAACTGTCGCCGGTGGCTGCCTTGTGACCACGTGAGCCACTGACGACGTATGACTGATTGACCTGGCCGACCGCTGAGCCGACATCTTCGAGTTCTTCGTTCACGCCATTGGCGACTTCGGCCATACCGACCACGAGGCCGATGACCGTGATGGTCGCGATGAGTACGAGTTCTGAGGAAACAATGAATCCAGCTTCGTCTTGATGGAGGGCGGTGAGGATGCGGGTCATGGCAATCTCCTGGGGTTGGAAAGTTGTCGTCATTACCGGCATCAAATGGGGTCAACTTGCTGAGGGACTGTAAAGCAGAGGGTGTGCCAAACACTTGACTCGCCCCGCATTGCGAGGCCGTTTGCGGGCCGCATGTCATTCAACAACAATGACTTGCGGTGCACTACCTGCTGAAAATAAGGTGTCTCAAATTCTTGACATCGCTTCGAGGAGAGATGTTGCCAGGAATCCACATCCGACTGGGTTTTCGAGCGAGAACATGTGTAACTCGTGCTCTGATCGCAGGATCGGCCAAACGTTGATGGAACACAACGTGTTGACGGCTCGCCACGCGTCGCTTGTCACTAAAGTTCTCTCTGAGGAGTCTGGATGTGTGCATCCTCCGATTCTGTCATCCCCACGGTTCCGCTATACTCCTGCGGCTTTCATTTCAGAACCTTTCATTGACACTGTTTGATGTCCGATTCATTCGCAGAAGAACTCCAAGTTGCACTTCATGCTGTCCGTGACGCGTCCGCGATCTGTCAGGCGGTGCAGGCACAGATCTCGCCCGATTCCTTGGAGAAGAAGGACCGCAGCCCGGTGACAATCGCTGACTTTGCGAGTCAGGCTGCGGTCTGTCGGGCGATCGGCGATGCCTTTCCGGACGATCCGATCATCGCAGAAGAGGATTCGGCCTTTCTGCGTGACCCGGAAAACGCTGAGTTTCTCGCGAAAGTGCAGGCAGCGGTCAGTGGTCGATTGGGCGGATGTGACGCTGAGCAGGTGTTGAGTTGGGTCGATCGAGGAGGGGCAAGTGGGTATTCGCCCCGATTCTGGACGCTCGATCCGATCGACGGGACGAAAGGGTTCCTGCGGAAAGAGCAATATGCCGTCTCGCTCGCCCTCATTGTCGACGGAGTGATTCAGTTGGGCGTGTTGGGCTGCCCGAACCTGCCGGTCGCTATCGGAGGACAAAACGGGGCACTGTTCTCTGCGATTAAAGGACAGGGGAGCCGCGTACAACCATTGGAACCTGAGAATGCTTTACCGCAAGTCGTTCGTGTAAACAAGACGGTCAATGCCTCAGAAGCAAGGGTGTGTGAGTCGGTCGAGTCGGGACATAGCTCGCACAGCGACTCGGCAATGATTGCCTCGAAACTTGGAATCACGAATGATCCTGTGCGACTCGATAGTCAGGCGAAGTACGCCGTCGTTGCGCGAGGTGAAGCCGATATCTATCTCCGATTGCCGACGCGGAAGGACTACCGGGAACGGATCTGGGACCATGCCGGTGGCGTGATTCTGGTTGAGGAGGCGGGCGGGCGGGTGTCGGACGTGGACGGCAAGCCGCTCGACTTCACACAGGGGCAGGCACTCGAGCAGAACCGGGGCGTGATCGTGGCGAACGCGAACCTCCACGAGCAGGTCATGTCTGTCGTGCAGGAAGTTCTCGATAGCGGGGAGTCAACCACGTGAACTGGAACGTAGATATCGCATTGACGCTGGCCACTGTGTTGCTGGCGATTCTCGCGATGGCGTTTCTCAGTGTGGCTCCCGACATCGTGCTGGCTGGCGGGCTGTCGTTGTTGCTCGTGACCGGTGTGGTCGACGTCACAGGTGCCCTCGAGGGATTCTCGAACCCCGGCTTGATCACGGTCGCGGTGTTGTTTGCCGTGGCTGAGGGACTCCGGCAGACGGGCGGGATCAGTTTTCTCGGTCAACGAGTGCTGGGTACACCGAAGTCAATTTCCGATGCTCAATCGCGGGTGATGGTCCCGACGGCGTTGCTGAGTGCGTTCCTCAACAACACGCCGGTCGTGGCTGTGATCATGCCCGTCCTCAACGACTGGGGGAAGAAATCCCAGATGTCGGTGTCCAAGCTGATGCTCCCGTTGAGTTATGCAGCGATCCTCGGCGGATTGTGCACACGCATCGGCACGAGCACGACGCTGGTCCTTGACGGAATTCTGCGGAAGAACGTTCCGGATGCGGGTCTCTCCATGTTTGAGATTGCCTGGATCGGCCTGCCTGCAACGGTGATCGGGATCTTTTACATCCTGACTGTCCATCGCTGGCTGCTTCCAGAACGCAAACCGGCCATCTCACAATTCGATGATCCTCGTGAATACACAATCGAGATGCTCGTCGAGCAGTCGAGCCCGTTGATCGGGAAGACGATCGAAGCAGCCGGATTGCGACACTTGCCAGGCATGTTCCTCATGGAGATCGACCGGGAAGGACACGTGCTTGCTGCGGTCTCACCGGAAGAGCGGCTCCAGGCGAACGACCGGCTCGTGTTCGTCGGTGTTGTGGAGTCGGTCGTCGATCTTCAGCGACTTCCCGGACTAACACCGGCGACCGATCAGGTATTCAAACTCGATAGTCCACGATCTCATCGGTGCCTGATCGAGGCGGTCGTTTCAAACACATGCCCGTTGATCAACATGACGATTCGCGAGTCCCGTTTCCGGACGCGGTACAACGCGGCTGTCATCGCCGTTGCACGGAACGGACAACGCCTGCCGGGTAAGATCGGCGACATCCGGGTCGCGCCGGGTGACACCTTGCTGCTGGAGGCTCACCCTTCGTTTGAAAGCGTCCAGCGAAACTCACGGGATTTCTATCTCGTGAGTCGCATCGAGGACTCCACGCCGCCCCGATCCGAGCGAGCTTGGATCGCACAAGGGGTGTTCGTTTTCATGATTGTCGCGGTCACCGGGTTTGACGTTCCGATGTTGGATGCGTCACTGGTCGCGGCCGGACTGCTGATCGCAACACGTTGCCTGCGGACGACGGAAGCTCGACGTGCGATCGACTGGAGCGTATTGATCACGATGGCTGCCGGCATCGGGATCGGCAACGCGATGGAGCAAAGCGGTGCTGCTGAGATGATCGCCGGCGGCATGGCACAAGTGGGAGGGGCAAATCCGACACTGGTCCTTGCCATCGTATACGGCGTGACGATGCTCTTCACGAACCTGATTACTGCGAAGGCCGCCGGTGTGCTTGTGTTCCCGATCGCACTCGCCGCGGCAAATCGACTCGGGGTTGATCCCATGCCCTTTGCGATTGCGGTGATGGTCGCCGCGGCCGCCAGCTTCGCGACACCAATTGGGTATCAAACCAATCTGATGGTCTATGGTCCCGGCGGATATCGATACAGCGATTACATCCGCATCGGCGTGCCGCTGAGCCTCATTATCTGGGGGCTCTCGATCCTGATCATCCCGCAGGTGTGGGCGTTTTAAGTGAGGCGGCAGATGTGTTCGCCTCCGATGGGGAGCCGCTGGGCTTCCAGTCGATCAAGCGGAGTTCGACGTTTTCGTAGCCGCGAAATCGATTGATGTTCACCTCAAAACAGAGGGCCAAGGGACCATTGACTGCTTCCATCTGGTCGGCCCAGTCAGATTTGCCGAACGCAACTGCCCGGAAGACCTTGCCAGACTGCTTGACTCGCAAGGACAGGTGACGATCGCCTCCGCCCATCTTGCGGGGCGGCTCCACGAGTTCGACATGAGTTGCTGAGAACACGGGGCGCCGGTTCTGCATGCCGAACGGGCCGAGACGATCAAGGTCCTTCACCGCTCCGTGTGTCAGCTCGTTGAAGGAGATCTCTGCATCGACTCTTAGTTCAACATCTCGATCTGTCGGTCGATGATGCTCCTTGGTGTAGGCGACGAGGGCATCACGAAATGCTTCGATGTTCTCCGACATCACCCGCACCCCCGCTGCTGCCTTGTGCCCGCCGAATGACACGAGGTGGTCTCGGCAGGCAGTCAGTCCTGCGTGCAAGTCGAATTCAGCAAATGAGCGGCCGGAGCCTTGACCGAGTTGCTCTTCCTCGTTGAGTGCGATCAGGACGGTCGGCCTCTCGAATCGCTCAGCGACACGGCTGGCGACAATGCCGATCACGCCCGGATGCCAGTCTGGATGAGCGAGCACCAGCACCGGGTCATCTTCCCAGTCCTTGTTGTCCGCGACCAGTTCCTTCGCCTGTTTGTAGATTCGCCGTTCGACGGTCTGACGATTCTGATTGAGTTGATCGACATGGTTGGCCAGGCTGATGGCTCGCTGTTCGTTGTCGGTGGTCAGCAACTCGACCGCGAGTCGCGCCTGTCCCAGACGTCCAGCCGCGTTGATGCGGGGTGCGAGCCCGAAGCCGATGTCCTCGGAAGAAAGCTCTGTGTTCTCGGTCAGCTTGGCAACCTGCATCAACGCATCGAGTCCCGGCCCCTGTGATCGCCCCAGCAACTTCAGGCCATAGCTGACCAGAATCCGGTTTTCGCCGTGCAGGGGGACAAGGTCTGCGACGGTCCCCATCGCAGCGAGTCCAACGGCGGAGATGAGAAACTGTCGCATCTTCGGCGACGCTTTCTGGCCGTCACCTAGCCGTTGACTGATGGCCCACGCCAGTTTGAACGCGACCCCCGCTCCACACAGATCCGTGAATGGGCACTTGGTGTCTGGGAGCCGAGGATGCACGAGGACTTTCGCGGCCGGCAACTCCTCTGCGAAGTTATGGTGATCCGTGATGATCAAATCGAGGCCCAGCTCACGAGCGAGTACGGCCTCCTTCACGCTGGCGATTCCGCAGTCCACGGTGACCACGAGGCGTTCTGGGTCCTCCTCGTGCAATAACCGGACGGCATCACAGTTGAGACCGTACCCCTCCTCTAGACGGCTGGGAATGTAGTAGTCGACCTTGCCTCCTGCGAGTGTGAGACAGTGCCAGAGAATGCTCGTGGCCGTCACACCGTCGACGTCATAGTCGCCGTAGATTGTGATGCGTCGTCCGGACGTGAGAGCGTCCACGATCAAGTCAGCTGCTTCGGGCACGCCGGGGAGCAGGGCCGGATCGTGCAGATCGGTGAGTTCCGTCCGTAAAAACGCCAACGCATCCTCACGAGTCATCTGACCTCGGGATGCGAGGACTCGCGCGAGGAGCGGTGAGCATCGGAGGTCACGGGCCAGTCGAGCGACGACAGCCGTGTCGTGGGGAGCAAATCGCCAGTTGCGTGCCATTCGATTGGTGCTGGTTGAGGATCCATCCGTGCCCACGTCACATCAACGACGGGCGAGAAGCCATTACACCAGAGGTCACGCGGGGTGTCAAAGCGGCAGACGGATCAGTCCCCACGGTGCGGCGAAACAGACGCCTATCCTTCGTGAGTGAGCGCCGGTTCTGCATCCTTGGCGGTTCTGGTGTCGATCGGCTGTTGAGATCGGCCCGTGTTGTAGTAACCGGCATAGGCGTCGTAGTTCTCGCCCGTGCTTTCGTCGGTGCCCATGTCGTTCGCGATGATGCCGTAAACCTGTACTCCGTGCGAATCGAGGATGTCCTTCGTACGGATGACGGCTGGTCGTTTGTTCTTTTGCATCCGAACGACCAACACCATGCCGTCGACGTGAGGAGAGATGATGCACGGATCGCTGACCGCAAGAATCGGGGGCGTGTCGATGAAGACGTAATCGAACTCGCCGCGGGCCGCCTTCAACGTGGAGGACAGATCGGATGTCGAGAGCAGCTCGGCCGGGTTGTCGGGGGTGTCGCCTGCGGTGAGCACGAACAGCCCGTCGATCTCCGTTGGGCGAACCGCGTTCATCCATTCGACCTCACGCCGCAGGACGTCGGAGAGTCCGACATGTTGCGGCAGGTTGAACAGGCCATGAATCGTGGGACGCCTGAGGTCGCCGTCTATGAGCAGGACTCGCTTGCCCGACTGCGCGACTGCGACGGCCAGATTGGCAATGGATGTTGTCTTCCCGTCTCCCGGTTCGGGACTGCTGACCTGAATGACCCGCTCATTCTTCGGAGCCGTGCTGAAGAACAGCGTCGTTCGGACCGATCGATAGGCTTCCGCCTCGCGCGACCCTGGACGATGGTAGTACGTGAGTGCTTCCGACAGTCCAGAGCTGTCGAGATCGCGAGCACGCGGATCAACGACGAAGTGCGGAACGGCACCCATCACCGACGAGTTGGTGTAACGGCGGACCTCATCAAGGCTCTTCAGCGACATGTCCTGCCATTCGGTGAAGTACCGGTAGGCGAACACGCACAGGGCACCGAGGATTCCGAACGCACCGACAATTTTTAGGATTCGCTTGATGGACAGTTCGACAACGATGTCAGAAATCTGCTTCATCCGATATCCGGTCTGCTCCTTGGTGATGTCCGTCAGTTGAAGCTGTTTGGCCACACCGTCACGCAGAGCTTGCTTGGCTTGTAAGTCATCGCTGAGTTGTTTTTCAATCACCTCATAATCTGAGGCCTCTTTCGCCTGAGCGATGGCATCTTTCAACTGGGCGCGCACCGCCTCGTCACTGTAGTCGAGTTGCTTGAGCTGCTCATTAAGGAATCGGAGGTAGATCGAGGCCAGATCAACCCCTTCACGCTCCAGTCGCGTCGTCGCTTGCGTGTCTGAAAATGTGCCGAACTGCGGAGGGACGAGACCCTCTGCGTAGTAGGCTTCGAGGATCCCCTGAATCTCTTTGCGTTTCTTCTGAACGTCGGGATGATCGGACGCCAAATGGTGGAGCAGTTCGGCCTCCCTGATCTTGGCGAGTAGCAGTTTTTCGTCGAGACGCTCTTTCGACGGCTTGACGATCAGCAGCGGGTTCGTCGTGGTTCCTCCGCTGCCCCCTTCGGAACCACCTTGCTGGGACATCGACATCATGACGTATTGCTCGATTGCCTGCCGCGACTCACCTTCCTTGATCATCTCAGTGAGAACTTCAATCTGTGCCTCAATGGCGTTACGACGCTTGATGTTGTCTCGCTCGACCTTATGGAGGTCGTCAACCCTTGCCATGTAGTGATTGGGAGGTGTGGCAATCTGTCCGCCGCTTGAGGTGACCTGACCAACCGGATTTTGAAACAGAATGGGAGCCTCGCGACGAAATTCGCGGTACTTCGCTTTCAGGTCGTCGATCTCCTTCTGCAGTTTGACGTCCGCCTGTTCAATCAGGGTGAGCACTTCGGTTGACTGCTCCTTGCGAGTCTCTGCAAGGTATTCGTCATAGGCGTCGACAACGGCTGCGATCACAGCAGCAGCGTCTTTCTTCGATCGACTTTGAAACGAAATGTCGAAGAAGTTCAGGAACGATCGGTCCTGTCCCGCGCTCCGCTTGACCTTCAGGCCTTCAATCAAGTCGCGAACCGCGTCATCGGAAACTCCGACCGTCGGGAGTTCGCCGAGGTTGTGTTTCTCATACGCACGCTGCACGATGACAGCACTCTTGATGATCTCGACGTGCTCCGCTCGATCTCCGTATGTCGTCGCTTCTCCTTGTTGGAGGGGTGTGCTGGCCAGCTTGGAGACGAGGATGCGTGTTGAGGCGTCGTATCGCGGACCGGAGTAAATGTAGAAGATCACTCCGAGGACAATCCCCGCGAGAAACCCGACCGCCATTTTCGGCCAGTGGGTCAGCGTGAAACGAACGATATCGACCGAACGTCCTGACGGCTGTGAACTGCTCGTGCTCTCGTTAAAGCCCAGCGGGGCGAAGTCGATCCCGTCAGAGGGATGATTGGATCGTTTCGTGCTCACAGATGTTTCCTCGGAGAAAGTCATCCTCGCCGGACCGTTGGGGTCCACCGAGGAGCAATTGGCCGCCTGCAACTCCTTTGTCTGACAACTTGAATGGTGGTACGGGCGACAATGGAGGTCCGGAAAAGTCCCCGCGCGCAGCACAACTCATGTTGACGGAAAACTCTACCATGCAATTCGCACTGGTGCGGATTTGAAACGAAGCAATCGAGCAACGCCGCGCTGAACGCCCACACAGCCAATCGTCAAAATCCTTCTCAACGACACGACCGTGCGGAGCGATCGGCGATTCGGCTCATTCGACCGGTTCCATGCGAACCGTCGCGGCGATCAAGCGGTGATCGGAGCCATCCAGGGACCCGATCCAGCAGCTCTCAGTCGTCCAATGTCGGCTGCTGAGAATGTGGTCAATTCGCAACCACGGCGTGTTGGACGGCCAATGGGCAGGATCGCTACAAGGCGAAGTATACCCATAACCGAACCCGGCAACGTCGAACGCGCTGCTGAGATCGTGCCAGTGCAGTTGGAACAGGCTGCTCGACGTGGGCGTGTTGAAGTCCCCCATCACCAGCAGCGGGGTCTCAAACCCATCCTGTGAGGCAAATGCCCGCGTGTCGACCGACTCCATTTCCCGCAGGTCCTGACGAACGTCCAGTTGCTCCAGACCAACGCCGCTGAGGATCGAGTCCAGTCTCAGCCTCGACAAACCGAAGCGTGCCGTCGACAGGTGCACATTGCAAATGAGAAACGGGCCGTCCGGGCTGTCAACTTCGCAGAGAATGGCCGTGATCCGACCGAACGCGTCTGAACGACAGGAGTCCCGCAGTTTCACGGGATAGCGAGAGGCGACGAAGTACTCCCCGGTGTGCACGCGTGACCAATCCTCGAAGAACGGCAGCAACATGGATATGCCGTCGTTCGCCTCCTGTAACACCACAACATCCGGGTCGATGTCCTTGAGTTCGGACAGGGTTTTCAGAAGGTTCCCTCGTCCTCCCTGAATATTGCATGAGACAACCGTGAGTAACTCACCTGTGGAGGACGAACCCAGAATCGACGGCAGGGGGATTCTTAGCCCCATGATCGGGACGACGACCAGTAACAGTGAAAACAGGTTGACCCAAATCCACTGACGGCGCACGATCAAGGCAGCGACAAACAGGAATAGTGGTGGCAACACGAAAAGCACGCGGGGTAGGTAGGTCATCGCCAGACTGAGCCACCAGTCTTCCGAGACCACGCAGAGCAGGATCAGCAGCACCAGCACCACAACGAGGTCCAGCACCGACGCCACGGAGACAACCCTCCCCGCCAGTCGCGTCACTCCGGACGGCTGGCCCGCCTTCGGTGATGGCTCAGAGTCCGGCGGGGTTGGTTCCAGGTTGGTCGTCATCGGCGACGCAGACATATCCTCGCTCGTCGGGTGTTCAGCAGGAATCTCGGAGACCGTAGCACATCGCACGAACAGCGAGGAGACCGAATTGCTCGATCCCCGTTCGTGCGGTCATGTCGCCGGTTGTGGAGCAGAGCGGCTGACGAGAATCGGCTCCGGCTCGTTGGCTTCCGCCTGATGCACGAGTTGGGCCATCTCCCAAGCGGTCACGTAGTGATAGCGGAATCGGCGGTCCAACTCCGCCTGACGGGCGAGTTCAGCATGAAACGCCAGCATCTCCGGGCCGAGCATCGTTTCGAGATTGCGTTCGTTACAACCATGAGTGAACAACTTGACAAACTTCCAGTTCGGTCGCCCTGCGACATGCACGCCCGCTTTGAGCCACGCCTGCATTCGATCCCAGTTGGCGGACATGCCGTGATGGATGTCCCCGTTCTCGATCCGGGGAATCACTCCGAACTTGCGGCTGCTCCAATCGAACAACAGGGGGCCCTGAATCATCAGGAGATGACTCTCAGGAGAGGTGCGTCCGACCGTCGCACGAATCCCCGTATCGTGAGACTTGTTCCGACCGTACTTGTCCTGTGCATAATAGATCGAATTCATCGTCGATGTCTGCGTTTCGCTGGGAGCGGACGGCATCGTGAAGTCCGCATAACACCCCGTCTCCAACAGAACCGTCAATTCCTGATCGACACCGCACCAGCGACCATCCAGACGCGAGTTACACAATGCCCAGTTACCGTGGATGAACCCATAGACGATCTCTCCCGTCTCCGGGTCGCGACGCAGCAAGCCGTGCTTATGGTGCAGCGTCTCCTTGAACTCCTCCAGCTTTTCTCGCAAAGACTCCGGTGTGTCGCCGTCGTGATGCAGATGCACTTCGACATCCCCGAAACCGGCCGCGCAGACCTCAGCGAGTCGATCGAGGTACTCAGGGGCATACTCGTCCTGAGGGAAGAAGTACGTGTGCTGAGGCGGGCGTCCGTCAAAGTCTCGAAACTCGCCGAATCGCTCCGGATAATCATTCACCCAACGGTCGACCCGCGCGATCGACACGTCTTTCGATGGTCGGCCGAATTCCGGCTCGTAGTGATCACAGACGGCGATGAACACGTGCACCGGCTCATCATCGGTCAGCCGTGTACTCAATCGCCCCGAACATGTGTTTGGCGACAGATAGGCCCCCCACCAGTGCTGCATGTCCCGCGCACGGTACTCACGCACGCCAATCACGACCACTGCGATGATGGCCAGAAGTGAAAGGATTACGATGATGTTCAAAAATGTCATGCGGTGTCAGACTGAAGGTGGACTGTGGTGGACAAGGTCGGTCATTTCGAGATGGTCAGTCTGCTCGTTGAGCAAGCGAGTCCTCACGGTACGATAGAGCCGCCGTCCCATTATTCGCTTAGCGGTTGCCAACGCCATCGCTCGTCGACTCTCTGCGCGAACATCTCCCGTCAACCATCGAGAGACGGCCTCGATCGACGTGTCCGACTTGACGGCGACTCGACCGATCCGCAGCGAGTTCGACTCGATTCGCGAGATTGTCGGTTCAGAGGTGAAAATCCAGCGATAACCGATTTCCTGTGCGATTCGCTGGACACGGGGGTCGTACGAACCGCCCGGATACGCCAGCGTATCGACTTCTGAGCCAAGGATGTCTTCCAGGGTCAGTTTCGACACTTGGAGTTCCATCCTGACTTGATCGTCCGGCAAATCCGCGAGCAGCCGATGTGTCCGAGCATGCGATCCGACAGTGAACGTGGATGAAAGCTTCTGCAGTGTTTCTTTTCGAACGAAATCGGGAAGGCCAATGAGTTCGGTCGTTACGAACAACATGGCCGTAAGGCCGTGTGATTCGAGGATTGGGCCTCCCACGTGCACGCTGTCGAGCCAACCGTCATCGAACGTCAGCAAAACTCGGGGACCTGCACTGGAGGGCGTCGCCGATCGGTGCCGGAGTGCGTCAAAACGGATCGCCCGTCCGCTCTCAGCAATCATTCGACATTGCGAGTCAAAGGTCTCTTCATCCACAAAGTAGCTCGTGATGGACGGGCTGAGTGCATTAAAGCCAGGAAAGCTCCCGTCTGCGAAACGTGTCCGACAGACGTTGTGATACATCAGGCTGAGCACCTGATCACATGTCGGATCGGGGCGAGAGAGCATCAGCATTCCGTCGAGACTCCATTAGAACTCGGCGAGATCGAGATGGCGGACGGCAACCAATCAAAAACCGACACAGATTTCACATGATCGGCGTGCCGCTGAGCAAGACGTTGCACAATCGTCGCCGCGTGGGGAAGTCGGTCGTGCAACAGAATCACATCGCCCTGATGCGGCTTGTATGAATCACACCAGCTGTCGGTCGAGACATCATCCGTCATGGCGAAGTCTTTCGGGTCGACGTTCCACAGAACAATCGACTGTTCGTTCTGCCAAAGGTGAACGAACTTCATCAAGCTGAGTTTTCCTTTCGGCGGACGAATCAGTGACGAATGTGTGCCGGTCAGCCGATCGATCAGCTCAGAAGTCCTCCGGGTTTCGTCTGCGAACTGCCGAGCCGCCGTACGAGATGGTTCCGAGTGTGTGTAAGAATGGTTGCCGATCGCATGTCCCTCTTCGACGATCCTCTTGACTAACTCCGGATGCTCTGCTGCCCGCTCTCCAATGACGAAGAATGTCCCCTTCCAACCTGCCTTGGCTAATGCGTCCAACACAACGGGGGTCCATTCCGGATGCGGACCGTCATCAAATGTCAAAGCGATCTCCACACAAGTTGCATCACCATTTGTCGAGGTTGGTCCATGCAGCAGGAATCGGTCCCGTGGCAACAGACGCGACATTGTCCCTTTGATGAATTGTCTCCCCAGGCTCATGTGAGCGACTCCGATGCCCGAGGGGACTGGGGAACGTCGACATCAATGGGCCTGTGCAGATTCCGCTTCCGCAACTCCCTGTCAACAGTCAGTGAGTCCAGAAGGTCGGCGAGTTGACCGGCCTGTGCACGGCGCTCGAACTGCGAGAAGTCCCATGTCAGGCCATCAGGCATCGCTCCGAGACGATGTTCCTCAAGCCGAGAGGCGAGTGCGTCAGCGATTTGATCGGCATTTGCAGGTGAGCAGATCGTCGCACCGGGGTGCTCACTCAGCACGTCACATTGATCACCCTCGGGCGTCACCGCGAAAACCGGCTTCTTTGCCGCCATGTACTCAAAGACTTTCGAAGAAATCACACGGTCTGCGTGAGGCAAATCGCTGAGCAGGAGCAACAGCGAATCTGATGTCACCATCAGTCTCACCGCCTCAGCGTGTTCGAGGTATCCCAGCCGGACTGTCTGACACGAGAGGGACGAAAGGCGATCGATGTACTCATCCTGACGTCCCGCCCGTCGCCCGGCGATCACGATCTCCAGCCGCTCTGCCAACGCGGGAGCAAGCTCGCACAACCGTCTCACCCCCTCGACGAACGGTTCGATCGACGTCAGTTCCCACAACGTACCCGCAAACGACAAGCGAAACCGATCGACCCCGTTCCCGTAGTCCGTTCGCTCAGAGTCATTCGTGTTTGCAGAGAAGTCACTCGTATCAAAGCCATTATAGATGTGACCAGCAGTCGCACGACTGCCGGCTCTCCGTGACACCTGTTGCAGCGCAGCCGCGCTCAGAGGCGTTGTGGCCACGATCGCTTTCGCTGCACGGACGGCCCGACTCTGCATCCGACGTTGAATCCAGTTCGACAGGCGACCCGCCTGTTTGTTCTCCCAGTAGGCGTTGCTGATGTCCCATTCGTCACGGTAGTCAAGCACGAGCGGCAGACCCGTCTTGCGCGCCAGTGCTGCCCCGACCACGAGATTCGTGAACGGAGGACCGGACGCGACGATCACATCGTGCGGCGTCTCTGTCAGCAGTCGGAGTCCCTCCTTGACGGCGGCCGGATACCACAGAATCTGTGCATCCGGTTGCAGCAAGGACTTTGCGACCGCTTTGATTCCATTTTTGATCGTGCTCTTCAGGCTGGCAGCCGTGGAGGGGCTCCCTTCGATTGCGGCGACAGACGACTTCACTGCATAACCCGGCTCACGAGTCTTCGCCTTGCGAATGATCGTGTCTTCCGGGATGTCACGCAGCAGGCTCTCGTCAAACAACGGCACCGAAGGATTCGACACCGTCAACACCGAAGAGGACCATCCGTACTCCGGCAGAAACTTGACAAACTTGGCGACCCGCAGCACTCCCACTCCGCCCACCGGCGGAAAGAGGTACGACACGAACAGCACGCGTTTGGTGCGAGGGTCAACTGACATGGCAACTCACCTGCTCCGTTGCCTCTGACGATGCGTCTGTTGCGCCGCATTCACGGAACAGCCGCACAACGTCGTCAGCCATTTCGGACCATGTTCTCGGCTGATACTCCATCGCGTTCTGACGGTGTGCGCCGTCCAGCACGTCTTCGATGCCTTCGGCGAGTGCGTCAGGACTTTGCGGCAAGACGAGCACGGAGTAGCGTTCGTCTGCGATCTCCGCGATGCTGCCCACCCGTGTCGACACGAACGGCGTCCCACACGCCAGTGACTCGCGCAACACATTCGGCAGACCTTCCGATTCGCTCGACAGCACCGTGACATTCGCCGCCCGATACCAGACTCCCAGCGAGTCAGGAGCAACGGCTCCGGTGAATAGAACACGGTCCTGCAGGCGGCGTTCACTGGCGAGCGCCTCGACCTTGCTTCGCTCCGGGCCATCACCCACCAGTGCCAGCGTGAAGTCACGACCGCGTGCCTGCAGCAGAGCCGCCGTCTCGATCAGGACGTCCAGCCGCTTGACCTCGACCATTCGCCCGACCCACAGCAACACCGGACGATCGCTCGCTAACGAAGTGTACTCATCCGCGACCCGAATTCGTGATTCCTTGCGACCGTTCGCATGAAACAGTTCGGTGTTGATCCCTTGCGTAATGGTGTGCACGCTTGCCGCATCAATCCCCAGTTCGATGACCTTGTTTCGCAGCCCGTCACTCACGGTGATCACCGCATCCGACTCGTTGAGGACACGTCGGACCCGCTCGCCTCTCTTGGGACAGTTGGGCAGCAACAGCACATCAGACCCACCGACGATCACCGCAGCGGGAACGCCATATTCTCGGGCTGCGCGAAGTCCCGCCTCGCCATCCGGATGTGCCCAGTAACTCAACACCGCATCAGGAGAGTGAGTTCGACAGAGTTCCCGGACGGCCGTTGCGGACGACTTCCAGAGAAACTCTCCATACTGTCCGCGACCAAATCGCGGCGGATACCAGTACGTCGGATAGGCCGCCTCGATCCGGGAGTCGCTCAGTCCGTTCGCTGCTGAGTACGTCTTGCCTTTGAGTGCACGCGGAATCACCTCCGTCCAACTGCGGGGTGACACGACGCTCACGTGATGCTCGACAGCCAGCGCGCGGCACAACTCCGAGTTGTACGTGCCCCGCGATGGATCGTCGTCATCGGGAAAGACCGTGCTAAGGAACAGTAATTTCAAGGTTTCAGTATTTGAAATCGCAAGGTGAATCGACCATCCCAAGCCGACGGCTCTGCCGTCGATCATCGGTTGAATAAACGTAGATTGTGAGTTGCATCGTTGACGGACTTTTTCCCGTGATCGAACGACGGCAGAGTCGGCTTGGGATTGATGGGACGTTCAATACTCAAATGCGACCCCGATTGCCTAAATGGTCCGCCTCGACGCCATTCAACGATCGACGAAACGCTTCGTCGAACGAAACGTCCGGCTGCCACCTGAGACGATCCTTGGCCTTTTGGTTCGTGTACCTGAGCGGCTTCCAGATACTCGCTGTGCGATAGGGAGTCAGCACGCCGGGCAACTGGCCACGTGACCAACGGTGATACCAGTCATACGTGCCAGCCATCGGTTGAATGAGCTGGCGTGGCACCCACACGGACGTGACCTTCTCTCCGGCGCACTTGCACATGCGCAGCAGCCCCTTCGCGGTCGGCAGGTCATCGTCTATCAAATTGAACACCTCCCCTTCGACTCCGTCTGCGAGACCGGCTTGGCGAATGGCGGACGCGCAGTTGTCGACGTAGGTGTACGGCAGCGTTTGTGTGCCCCCCATCCTCACCATGAGGGGTCCGAGTTGGAGTCCGACCCGTGCGCTGAGCACCCCGCGACCCGGGCCGATGATCACACCGGGACGGACAATCACGAGTGGAAGTCCCGTCTCCTTTGAGACCTCTCGTGCCGCGCGTTCCTGCATGACTTTGCTGTACGTGTAGGGATCGCGGAGATGCGGATACGGGTCGATCGGCGATTGTTCGTCAAGCAAATCCCCCGCTCGCATCGTGCTGGTGCCGTACACTCCCAGTGAACTGACGAGCACGAACCGCTGCAGGTTAGCATCGGCAGCCGCTCGCATCACCGTTCGAGTCGGGACGACCGAGCTGAGAAACAGAGTCGAGGTGCTCCCGCCCAGTCCGGCAGCGACGTGATACACCACCGAGCATCCGGTCATCGCCTCCCGGCAAGCCTCCTCGTTCGAGAGTTCGGCAGCGCGAACGTCAACACCGTTCCACAGGTCATTGCCGACTGTTCGTCGAAGCGGCTCCACATCGCTCGATGGACGCACGAGACAACACACGTCGACACCATCTTCCCTGAGAAGACGTACAAGTCGCCGTCCCAGAAAGCCCGTTGCTCCGGTGACAAGCACACTCATGAGACCTGCTCCGTTTCGCTGATGACCTCGTCCAGATCGTCGACTTCGCTTTGAGAATTCGCCTTACGGTCAGATAGCCGGGGTGATGCTCCCGAAAGGGCTGCCAGTCGTTTTGCTCCGGTTCGCACTCGGCAATGACGGAACATCGTGTCCATCACGCGTGTAACGCGGAGCATTTCGTCATAGGCGATCGGCGGTGACGAGCCGTCGAGAATTGACCGGTAGTACAACTCAAACAGTGTCCGCATGCCGGCGAAGTAGTGGATGTCGCTCTTCAGGAACCGCCACAGGTTGTGACGAAGATTGCTCGCCCCTTCCCGCCAGTGTCGCCAGGGCATCTCGATCTTTCCGAACGCACCGGGCAGACGGCTCTGACGAATGACACGGATCGTCTGTGCGTCAAAGTCGACTTCAAGACCTCCCTTCGGTCCGTAGACACGTGAGATTCGCTGCGGTTGAATTCGCGTGGAAAAGAACAACGAACCGGTGACGGTCTTTCCCCTGAGATGAGCGACCATCTCAGTCGGAAACGTTGCGGTGCCTGCGGCGTACCAATGGGCATCAACTCTAGGCTGCGTATCCTGCATGTACTCGGTGATGCGATATAGGGGGTGCGAGATGGTGTTCTGGAACAAACCGCCAGGCAATCTGCGGACCCAGTGATCCGGGTTCCCCGTGACCTGTCGTCCGAACTGACCGCTGAGCGGGTAGCCCAACACCGATTCGACATGCGACACCTCACCGATCACTCCCGCGTCGACGAGTTCCCGGCAACGGAGCCAGATCGGATCAAACAACTGGTCGTGTCCGAGGCATAACGATTTTCCGGTTCGAGTGACCGTCTCCAGCAGACTTTCGGCCTCTGAGAAATCCACGGTCAATGGCTTCTCGACGTAAACATGGACTCCGCTTACAAGCAATCGTGTCGCGAGTTCGCAATGCGTGTGCGCGGGCGTTGTGACGTGCACGACATCCGGCTTCGCTTCCGCCAACATTGCCGACAGGTCCGAGTCGGCGCGAGGAACCCCGAACCTCGCCGCTGCCTGATCCGCGAGATCCTGATGCACATCGCAAACGGCGACCAACTCTGCGCAGTCGATCTTGCGGATTTCCTGCAAATGGGCGTCCGCAATCTGGCCACAACCAATCAAAGCGATTCGTAAGTTCGGTGTTCTGCTGGACATTGTTTCGGTCAACCTGTGTGCTGTTCAGGGCGTGTTGAGCAACAACTGTTCGTACAAGTCCTCATAGTCACGCACCATGCGTCCGATCTCGAAGTGCCTCTCGACGCGGTCGCGACCGAGACGTCCCATTTCGGACCATTGCCCCCGGTTGAGGCACATGTCGATGATCGCGTGTGCGAGTGCTTCAGGGTCTGAAGCTGGAACGAGCCGTCCGGTTTGGCCTTCCTCGACGATCTCCGGATTCCCTCCGACGGCCGTCGTCACAATCGGCAAGCCGACGGCCGATGCCTCCAGTAGTGTGAGTGAGATGCCCTCTGAAAGGGAGGACGAGACGAAGAACCCGGCCCCTTCCAGCAGGGTCGGCACATCGGATCGTTCGCCCAGGAATTCGACATAATCCAGCAGGTGCAGGTCTTGCGACTGTTGTTGTAGCCGACTTCGCTCGGGACCATCCCCCACGAGTCTCAGTCGGAAGTCGGGCACATGACGTACGACCTTGGCCACCGCGGTCAACAACGTGGGAAAGTCTTTCTCCGATGAGAGCCGGGCAACCGAGATGGCAGTTGGATGGCCTGTCACGTTCAGACGCTCCCGAAACGCAAAGCGGGTCACGTCGATGCCGTTCCAGATGCGGATGATCTTCCCGAACGATCGCGGGTCTTCCTGTCGACAAAGTTCCGCAGCGTCATCCGAGACCGCCACGACGCGCTGCGTCCAACGGTTGGCGATCCGGAACTGCCAGCGATGCTTCCACGTCGGACCGCAGCCGCGTCCATGTTGGGTGTTGATCACGATCGGCACTCCGGCCAAACGAGCCGCCAGTGTCCCATAAAAGTGAGCGAAAGTGTTGTGCGTATGCACGACCTGCACTTGAGAATCTCGCAACCGCCTCGCCAGGGTCCGTGCCATCGTCAGCTTGCCGACTTCGCCGAACCGCAGCGAGTTCGCCTCACATCCGTTGCTACGGATATCCGCGGCTGGCTGTCCAAGATCGCTGAGCGCCACGAACTGTGGGTGAAACTTTTCAGATCGATGCAGCCGACTGAACTCAACGAGCAGACGTTCCAGTCCGCCGGTCGCAAGATGCATGCTGATGTGACAGACGCCGGTGGGAGACGTCTCCGCGATCGAGGCGTCGCCACGCGGCTTCTGTGTCGGTGTATCGAGCAGTTCTCTCGTCATTTTGTCAGGGAGCCTGTGTGGTTCCGCAAGGGGTCATTTCCGATTCGACGCTGGGAACAGGATCGTTTGCAATCGTTTTCGAAGTACCACGCCGTTCGTTGAGGTACCAGATCGCTCCCGCTGATGAGAGTAGTAGAGCACCCCCGCAGATCGTCACCATGAAGAACACCAGCCATGTTTCAGGAGGCGACAACAACGAGACACCATGTGAGTATCCCCACAGAATGATCAACGGCACACAGTGAGGTGCGATTCCCGACTTGAGAAGTTGTCCCAGTGACATGTCGAGTCTGCGAAGTCCGTAAGGCAACAGAACTCCGAGGTCCATGATGAGGATGGGAACGAGCGTCCCCACCGCAACTCCAATGATGCCGAAGAACCGGACAAGGATGAGAGAGAGACAGAAGTTCATCACTGCCTGCGACAGCCGAATGAACGACGGAACGCGCACATCGCCCGTGCCGACAAGCACCATGTGCATGATGCCAATCGGCGCGGCCACGATCTGTGAGCCGATCAGAATCAGAAAGATCAGGTGACTCTCGGGATAATCCGGCCCCATCCACAAACGAATGAGCAATTGACCGAAATAGCTGCCACCGATGAACAGTCCTGCACTCAGCAGAAATGCGACCCCCATCCCTCGCGCGGAAAGCGACCGCAGAATGTCGTGGCTCGATTGCGTATGCAACTGCGAAGCACGGGGCAGAAAGACATCGCCCACCTGAATGATCGGACGGCGAATCATCTCCGACAGCCGTGAGCCGATTGCATACGGAACGACTGCAACATGTCCCAACGACAGTCCGATCACGATGTAATCCGTATCGTAGATCAGCTTAGCGGCCACGAGTCCCATGCTGCTGAACATAGCGAATCCATACGAATCCTTGATGGCAGACCATTTGACCAGTCGCCACGAGATGCGCAACGTCGGCACCAGTCGATGGGCGAACACGTAGAACAGTAACTGCTCCAGAAAGGTATGAGTGGCAAAAATCAACGCGAGCGTAATCAGCGAATAACGGTTCGTGAGACAGAACACAGTGAGGACAAGCTTCACCAGCAGCCCGACAATCAGAATGGCCTTCTCGATGTCGAATCGCTGGATTCCATACAGGACCCCGCCGTTCGTGCTGCCGATGATCGACACGGCCGCGTTGATCCCCAGGACAAGAAGGACCCCCTGCACTTCAAGCAGCGTGGCCCCTTCCCAGTTTCCAATCCAGGGAACAATTAGTGCCAGAATAATTGCCGCCAGCACGGCGATCAGCCCGCTGCCGCAATAGGCCGCACAAATCCCGCTGACGACTTTGTTCAGCTCGTCCCACTCCTCACTCGCGTGATGCTTGGAAACATACCGAGCGATCGTTTCGCCAAAACCGAGGTACAGCAGCCCCGAGTAGCCAGCAATTGCATTCAGAAAAACCCACGTCCCGTACGACTCCTCGCCGATGGTGTGGAGAATGTACGGCATCAGGAAGAAGCCAATCACCATCATGGTGATGTGGCATAGCCAACTGACGAGTACGTTGATCTTGACTGTCACTGGAAAGAGGCGTCCTGCGAATCGAGAAAACAGCAAAGTCGGCTTGAGGAAAGTTCAGCCGCCATACCGGGCGAAGATCCGGACGAACACGAAACATCCGACGAACAAGCAGGCACTGCACAGCAGCCACCGCTCGGCGATGAATCGGTTGAACAACACAATCGGACGCGGCTTCCATTGATAGAAGCCGGCGAGGTTCACATAGGCGGCGGAAATGCCAATGATCATGTAGGTCGATTCCACATAACACCGGGACAAAGAACATAAGCCCATGCACCAGCTCGCCAGAATGGCAGCCATATAAGGCCGCATTCGACGAAGCTCTTCATCCTGGATGTACAGCTTGTCGCGGTGCATCCGCCAGAAGGCGTAGGCCGGAAAGAACAGACATCCAAAGAACATCGTGCCGCCAAACAGACCCATCTCCACGAAGGCATGCACGTACGAGTTATGTGCCACCAGCCCTGCGTATTCCGCGTACATCCCTTCGCCGATCCCAAAGAACACTCTCGGGGAGACGAGTTCTGCGAGTCCGTCTCCCCAGAGTTGAATGCGGGACTGTCCCGTTCCGGAGGAGAGTGCGATATCGCCCGCACGTCCGAGTGCAACGGGGATCATGGCAGCAATCATCCCGCCGAGTGCCATGGCGACACGACCACCGTAACGTGTCGCCAGCCAGACAGTCCCGGCGACCGCTGTTGCAAGAATGCCGCCACGAGATTGTGTGCAATACATGCCGACCACCAACAGACATAGCGGCACAATCCAGATCTTCCGGATCGGTCCCATCGACTTGTCTGTCAGAAAATACACTGAGATCAGCGAGACGACGACGATCAGAATGGCGACGTCGTTGGGGTCGTTGAAGATGCCGAGTCCCCGCATCCGGTAGACGTAGACATGGAAGTTCGCATCCGTCGTGTCATTCATGTTGAGTTCCACAACGTGACGTAACAACTTCTCTTCACCTTGCGGCAGGTCTCCATCATGAATCATGGCCTGGTAAAGCATGGGATTGCCGTCCCAGTGGCCGACGAAGTCGAAATAGTCCCTCACGCTGTAGGCGATCATGACCGAAGCCGAGATAGCCGTGCACATGAGGAACCACCTCAGACGCAACGGGGTATTCACCAACGCCACGAGGAGGAGATAGTAGGCAACGGTTTTCGAAAAGCTGTACACGCCGGTCCGGAGTCCGAACAGGTACATCAGACTCAGGTGAGATAGCGCCACGCCGACGAGCACTCCGAGCACGCAGAGGTTGACCGGTTGCTGTACCAATACTCGACGCGTTAGCTGATTCTGCAGCGGTCGCGCGGCACAAACGATCGTGGCGATGATCAGGAAGAGGTACAGCTGCACGCCCTGAAACAGGGTCGAGATCTCGCTCGGCCGGATGAACAGCACAAAGTTCGTCAGCAGAAACAGCAAGTATGCCATAGTTCAATTCAACTGCGCCGACGGTCGAGGGCGCGCACTCCGTCCTTCTGGGTGACCGTGACTATCGCGCTGAGCCCAGCACGCACAGCCACTGTCAACGCACGCGGGAATTGGAGTCACCGGACCTTGCGGACTGCGCAAAATGGTCCAGTCTCAAGAACTATACACCTCACCCGTGGGCCGAGAGCCATTCTCCTGATGAGCTGCGGGGAGGGTTGATGCTTACAGGCAACATACCTTTCTGATCGTTTCAGACCGGATAACCCGTACCCTCATCACCGTCGCAATCAGACACAGATGGCTGATCTTGACGGACCAAGCACCACGGAGTTATCGCAGTTCCTGCGACGCTGTCAGGTTCGAGTCCCTCGTCTGCTCCCGGGATACACTCCAACCCGATGTCGCCGCGAATTCACCGGTCGTCATGACTCCCCGGCACGTTTTCTGGCGATTTGATGATATGCCAACTGGACGACAGGCACGTAACGCTCTCACCCTCTGGATTCTCAGGCGGGTATCCCTCAAAGTACCCCTGATCGCATGACGTCGCCCCTCGACACTCGGCTATTCATCCAATCAACTAATCATCGAATCAACCCACGATGCTCTACCTCGTCGATACCTTCTCACTCATCTTTCAGGTGTACTACGCCATTCGTCAGCCGATGACGGGGACGCGCGGGCAGCCGACCAATGCCGTGTACGGCTTCACGGGCGATCTTGAGCATCTCATCAAGGAGATGCAGCCGACGCACCTCATCTGTGCGATGGAGTCGAGCGAAGAGCAGGAGCGGGTCGCGATCTACGACGAGTACAAGGCGCATCGTGAGGAGATGCCGGACGACCTGCGGCCGCAGATCGACATGATTCTGGACGTCATTCAGGCGTACAACATTCCTATCATCCAGGCTCCCGGTTGGGAGGCGGACGATGTCATCGCCACCCTCGCCACCCGGGCCGCAGCAGACGGTATGGACGTCCGCATCGTCTCGAACGACAAAGACCTGCGGCAGCTCATCGGCCCGAAGGTCAAAATGTACAACATCCGCAAACGGCAGTTTCAGGATGAAGAGCATTTGCTCAAAGAGTGGGGCATCACCCCGGAGCAGGTGATCGACTTTCAATCGCTCGTGGGCGACTCGGTCGACAATGTACCGGGCGTGCCGTTAGTCGGACCGAAGAAGGCCTCTGCCCTCATCGAGAAGTTCGGGACGCTCGAAAACATCCTCGCCAACGCTGACCAGGCACCGGGGAAGAAGCTCGCCGAGAATCTCAAGACCTACGCCAATCAGGCCCGCATGAGTCGTGACCTCGTCACACTGCGGACCGACCTCGATCTCAATTACGACTGGGACGAGGCTCGGATCAGCGACCCGAATCGAGAGCAACTGCTCGAACTCTTCGAGGACTTTGGCTTCCGTCGCTACGCCGATGCGATGCGGACCGAGTTGTCCTCATCGAAGATCAAGGACGCGAAAGACACCGAACGGCAATGGACGACGATCGACACGGAAGACGCCTTCGCGAAGTTCGTCAAGGAACTGTCAGAGCAACAGTCGTTTTGCGTTGACCTCGAAACGACGAGCCAGAATCCGCTGCGTGCGGACATCGTCGGCTGGGCCTTCTGCTGGGAGGCACATCAGGGGTATTACATTCCCGTCGATGCCCCCCCCGGCACCCCCAAGCTCGACCACAACTCGGTCCTCAACGTTCTACGGCCATTCCTCGAAGACCCCCAGCGAGAGATCGTCAATCAGAACATCAAATACGACATGCTCGTGCTGCGCAGGGCAGGCGTAGCGCTCGAAGGCGTCGGCATGGACCCCATGATCGGCGACTACCTGCTCGATGCCGGTGCACGCGGTCATTCGCTCGACGACCTTTCCAAGCGTTATCTCTCCCGCAAGATGATCCCCATCAGTGACCTCATCGGCAAAGGGAAGAAGCAACTCAAAATGTTCGAGGTTGAAGTCGATCGAGCAGCCGAGTATGCCAGCGAAGATGCGGACATCACCTGGCAGGTCGCGGACATCATCACCGACGAACTCAAGAGCGAAAACTTGTGGGACCTCTACTGGGATCTTGAACGCCCGCTGATCAGCGTACTCACTGACATGGAGTTCAACGGGATCACGGTCGACGTTGATGAACTCAATCGGCAAAGCAATGCCCTTGTTGGACGACTCGATGCGCTGATGCACGAGATCTATGATGGGGCTGGTCATGAGTTCAATCTCAACTCGCCCAAGCAACTTGCCACCGTGCTGTTCGAGGAGATGGGCCTGCCTGTCATCAAGCGGACCAAGACAGGTGCGTCGACGAACGAGGAAGTGCTGACCCGCCTCGCAGCGGATCATCCTCTCCCGGCGAAGATCATCGAGCATCGCCAATTGACCAAGCTCAAAGGCACCTACCTCGACGCTCTGCCGACGATGGTCAACCCGGAGACCGGCCGCATCCATACCTCCTTCTCACAAACGTCGGCTGCAACGGGCCGTCTCGCATCGAGTGACCCCAACCTGCAGAACATCCCGATCCGCACCGAGGAAGGCCGCAAAATCCGCCGCGCGTTCGTCGCCTCATCGGAACCCCGACCGTCAGCGAGTGGCCCCGTTGCTGATGACTGGCAACTCGTCTGCATGGACTATTCGCAAATCGAATTGCGGATCCTCGCTCACTTCTGTCAGGACCCAGCTCTAATGCAGGCCTTCCGTGATGGGAAGGACATCCACCGTTCGGTCGCGTCACAGGTCTACGGCGTCTCGCCCGAAGATGTCGACAGCGACATGCGACGCGTCGCCAAGGCAGTCAACTTTGGCGTGATCTACGGTCAAACTGCGTTCGGCCTCGCCAATGCCCTCGGCATCGAGAAGGAGTCTGCTGAGGCTTTCATCGACGACTACTTTGCCAAGTACGCCGGCGTGGCCCGCTTCATCGATGAGACGCTGGAAGACTGCCACCGGTCACGCTACGCGACAACCATCCTCGGTCGCCGCCGTGAGATCACAGGCATCCGTGAGGAACGCTACCGCAACCTCAATCTGCCGGAACGCACCGCCGTGAACACGGTCATTCAAGGCTCGGCAGCCGACCTGATCAAGAAGGCCATGCTCAACGTGCACGCAAAGCTGAGTGAGATCAACTCCCCTGCCCGGATGCTTCTGCAGATTCACGATGAACTTGTCTTCGAGTGTCCGCGCGATGAGTTCGACAATTTCATACCGATGATCCGTGAGAAAATGGAGTCCGCACTCCCGCTGGATGTGCCCATCGTCGTTGATGTGTCCGTTGGTCGGAACTGGCTGGAAACCGAAGTCTGGGAAACCGCTTCTGGGTAGCTCGACTGCGACGGGAAACTCTTATCGCTCCTCGCGCTGTGCGGTCTCGCTGCGGTCCGCCTCCGCAAGACTTGGATGCGTCCGCAATGGCGCCGAGGCTGATTCGCCCCAGCATCAGCTTGCGTCTTTTTTTCATTTTCGGGTGCGCCGTCCGGAAAGTGAAGTATTGTTGACCGGGGCCGCAAGTTGTTGGCGGCAATTGTTTACAAAAGGCAACACGCGTTGTTTTTTTGCAACATCAGAGGGACACGAGTGATGTTTTCGGGTAACAGGAAATCGCCGAGCGTGCGATGGAAGGGGATCGAGCCGGCATGGGTTCGACCTCACTTCCGGTGTTTCCTTCTGCTCGCATTGCTACTCGGCGTCGACTTTTGCAATGCCCAATCCGCTCTTGCTGATATCGTCTGGGAAGATCACTTCAGTGATGAAGCCACCGTGGACGGTTCAAGCTTCACGACTTCAACTGGGGCCAAGGTGAACATCGGGACCAGCGTGTACTCGGACAGCGATGGCGGCACCTACGACCTTGCTCTTTACAATGGAAACAGTGACTACATCACGTTCGAGAGTGGGCAACTCGGTGCTCACAACGGATATATCGAAATGGCCTTTGATAATGAGAACGATGATTGGGCTGACTACGTGGAGATCACACTCACGTTTGACAGGTATATCGAGAATCTGGAATTCTCATTGCTCGACATTGACTCCGGCACGTGGGATGACGGGATTGAGGTCTACTACAACGCAGAACGGAACGCCCGCGACAACGGAACCATCTCCGTGACGACGAACAGCACGAACGGGGTTGATAACGAATCGTACATGCACGGCTGGGAAGGCTACGGTTCGAACGCCGCCAGCAATCAGACGATCGGTAACATGGACTTCGACTTCGGCAGCTTGCGGATCAACTATCTGCGGATTCGTTACTTCTCGACAGATGATGCTGACAATAACCCCGGTGGTCAGTTGGGAGGCATCTCGGATATGACGTTCACTAATGCCGTTCCGGAAGCCCGGTCGACAGCCTTACTCATGGTTTTCTGTCTGTTGACGGGCATGTGGCAGGGAGGATCGACATTGAGGAAGCGGCGTGAGAGTCGCCGAACCGATCAGGCGATTGATTCAATTACCTTTGGTTTGACACGGATCACGGCCGGCTGAGTTGCGGCCAGATTGATCAGTGATGATGCTCGCCAAAGAGCACGTGGGATTTGTCACCAGCTGCGTAAACGTAGGCGATGAGGTCGAGAATCTCCTCTTGCGTGAGTTTGTTGAGCAGGCCCTGCGGCATGATCGAGACCTTGGACGTTACCCGTTCGTCGATCTCCGATTTGTGAATGACCTTCGGGTCCGCCTTGGCGAGCGGGTCGATCAGGACTTTGATCACATCGTCTGTCTCTTCAAGGACCATCCCGGTGACGAGTTGCCCGGAGTCCAGCACGAACGTTTGCGACTGGAACTTCTCATCGATGTCTTTTGACGGCTCGACCATCGATCGCAGGACGTGCTCGAAGGTGTGCTTTTTCGGATCGAGTTTCGCGAGGTCCGGGCCGATGTTGCGGCCTGTCTCACCCAGCTTGTGGCAGGCGATGCAGTTCGCGACCTTAAACAGGTTCTGACCCACTTCGAATGCGCGTCCATGATGGACTGTCGACACGGCAGGGAACAGGTCGTCGTACTTCCAGTCGGTATCTCGAGAGATGAACGTCAGCAGTTCATCCTTGACCGGCAGGTCGTGCTCGGCCAGATATGCCTCAGGGTCAACAAGATACTCGTCAAGATCGTTGACGACGTACAACGCTCCGTGCATGCGTCGCCAGTGGCCGGGATAGGTGCAGACGTACGGATACACGCCCGGCTCGCTCGGGACCTCGAATGTGAGGGACTGGCTCTGCCCCGGCTCCAACAGTCGGCTGGCCAGCAGAACTTTTTCGGACCTGGGAACATAATGTCGCTCCTTCGCGTCGGCATCACGTGCAGTGTCTTCTGCCAGTTCTCCGATCTCCTCCAGCGCTCCTGGGGTCACGATGGCGAAGTTGTGAGGCATGTGATCACTGTTTGAGAACCGGAACTCAACCGGCTCGCCTGCCTGAACGGCGATTTGCTCTTTGTCGTAGATCATGCGAGCCGTCACCGTACCAATGGCGATCACACGCACATCGAGATTCTCCAACCGCTCAAGGATGGCAGCAACCTGATCCGGAGGGAGTCGATCGGTAAGCGAACGTGCGAGGGCCAGTGCATCGGTCGCGGGAGCCGAGGTGCGGGATGCGACCGGGAGGGACGTGAGGTAGCCCACAAGGTTATCGATGAGTGGACGCACCTGTCCGTCATCCCAGTCATTCTGCGAGATCGTCCGCAACACGGAAACCGCAGCGGCCCGGTGCCGGCCCGCCTTCACAAGTGCAGCGAGGTCGTTGAACTTCTCGGATCCATGTCCGGGGATGTAAGCGAGTGAGCGAATGGCGACATCGTGTAGTGTTTCGCCGGCGTCCGTGGTCAATCGCTCGGTCGGGATCGGCTGCTTGTCGAAGCCGGGTCCGCCCCAGTTCACACTCAGCCCGTCACCACCTCCGTTGTCGAAGTAGGTCACCACGAGCCGATGCGGTCCGGCGGTGAGCTGCTCCACGACACCCCGCTTCTCGACCATGCCATGCAGTCCGTCGTTGTTGACGACTAACTGACCATCGAGGTACAACCGCGAGCCATCGTCGGAGGCAGTGAAGAACTGGTACTTACCCGTCTCGGTGACGTGCAACGTGCCGGTGAAGCGGAGGGCGAAGCGATCGTTTTCTGTTTTCTGCGGGACGTTCATCTCGATCTGCGGAACGATTCCGGTCGCGTTCGGTTCGAGCTTGGCCAGAGTTTCGACCGCGACGTCCTTCGGACTCGGATGGAAATAATCGACCTGTATGCCCGGCTGCTGCATCCCGCCGTTGCCTTCAGCGGCGAGATTCGGCGGCAGCTCGTCCATCAGCGATCGCACGCTGTCGTAGAGTTCGGCTCGCACATTCTCATCGGCGATTGTGGGGATGGCAGCAAGCCAGTCTCGCAGGCTCTCCTTACTCTTCGAGGCAGCGAAATACGCGTTCTGCCCCGAACCGTCAGCAGTCATCCATGTGCGAAACGCGAGCTGCCGCACGTCGGAAGTTTGTCCGGAGGTGGCGAGCGCTTCGATCCGACTGCGGACGGCGTTCAACTCAGTCGCAGATCGTTCGCCGAGTAACTGCCCCAGCCCGGCGAGTGATTGAGTGTCATCGCTGTTGTCCCGTTGCTCGATCATGCTCAACAGCAACTCGACCGGCGGCGTCTCTTTGACTTTCGACATCCCCGCAAGTGCTTCGCGAAGCGAGTCGACGGGAATCGAAGGCCGGCTGAGAATCGCTTCATAGATTTCTTCCGACTCGCCAAGATACTCACGCAGGCCCATCAGCGTCTCGACGTCGCCGTGTCTCAGCACGTATTCCCTCTCACCCGCAGCAAGCGGCTCACCGATGCCGTGCGTCTGTTCCAAGATTCTCTCGACGCTGATCTGACTCTCGGCATACTTGAGCACCGTTTCCAGTTCGGGGTCGAGGGGACGGGTGGCAACTGCATGCCATGTACTTGCCGCATTCACATCCGGGAAAGAGAGCGATGCCTTGACGGCTTCTGCTCGCACCAGCGCCGACTCGTCGCGTGAGGCTTTGACCAGCAAGAGAAGTGACTTGGCATTTTCGATCTGCGTTCCCCAGTGCCCTAGTGTACGAATGGTGGCTGCACGCACTCGTGGTTCGGCCGCCTGAAAGACTCGTTTGAGAAGTTGACCGTTGGGAACTCGTTGCTCCTCGTGGACCCAGAGACATTCGAGGAGTGCTTGTGCGTCAACTGGATCGGTCACATCCCGTTGAGCCGCCCATGCTTCGACCTCTCGCAGTACGTCTTCAGAATCTCGGCCGGTCAGTTCGAGTCGGGCACGGTATCGGGTGCTGTTCTGAGGGGCGAGGAAGTAGTCGCACACCTCGGCGATCGGTTTGCCGCGCATTCTGGGTGGGCTGAGGAGGTCGCGCCCCTTGGACGTCACTCGATACACACGCCCGTGCGAGTGGTCGCGGTTCGGGTCGCGCATGTTGTGTTGCATGTGGCCGATCAGCACGTTGTGCCAGTCGGAGATGTACAGAGCTCCATCGCCACCGACTTCGATATCGCTGGGCCGGAAGTTCTCGTCAGACGAGACAAGGATCGGGGCGATCTCATGAGCTGTGATGTCGGCCCCGTTGTAACGGACCTCGTGCTGAAGCACGCCGAGGAAGCCGATTGTGTTGCAGATCAGAAAGTTCCCCTGATGTTCAGGTGGAAAGTGACTGCTGGAAAGGATGCCTGTCGCTGCGACCGGTCTCACCCGCTTGACGTACCACTGCTTGTTGCCGACTCCCTTGCCGATGTTGACGTAACTGCCGGTGCCACTCGTCCCGTCGCCTGCGAACTGGAATCCCCATTGATCGATCACGTCGCCGTGTGGGTTGGGGCCGATCGGGAAGTGAAACTCAACCTCAAACGTGCGCGGGTTGAAGCGGTGCACTCCCGACTGGCCGGAGCGATAGGTTTTCGTTGGTGTCTCGAAGTTGGCGACGTTGAAGATGCCTCGTGACCAGTACAGCCAGCCGTCAGTTCCAATGAGCATCGCATTCGCAGAGTGATGCGTATCGGCTGACGACACACCTTGCAGCATGCGGACCTTCACATCGGCCTTGTCGTCGCCATCTGTGTCCTTGAGAAACCAGATCTCAGGAGGTGCTGCGACCAACACCCCACCGCCCCAGAACTCGAAGCCGGTGATGCTGTTGAGTTCGTCAGCGAACACAATGCACTCGTCCGCTTTTCCGTCTCCGTCTTCGTCCGGCAGGACGAGCAACGCATCCTCACGAGGCTCGGTCGGGTTCCAGTGCGGATAGGAAGGCCAGACAGAGACCCACAATCGGCTATCGGTATCGACCGCCATTTGCACCGGGTTCACCAATCGAGGGAACTGCTCCTCCGAGGCAAACAGATTGACCTGCATGCCTTCGTGGACGTCCATCTTCTCGATGGCCTCTTCACCGCCGAGGTACGGGAACGCTTCGTCGGCGAGAGGCCCCGGCTTGTTTGTCTTCACGACGAGTTCGTCCGGCAGGTTATCGTCCTTCACTTCAAGGTCGCCTCCCCGGGCGATGGCCCACACGCGTTGATCACGATTGGCCGTCTTGACGTCGAAAATCTCCATCTCACGCATCATCACGTCCGCGTTCGACTGACCGAACCACTCAAGCTTTGAGCGGCCTCCATAGACGTTGTAACCATCGACCACGCGATACCGGCTGAACCAGTGATCGTTCTTGTCGAGCACCGCCTCCCGGAGTCGTTCGAGGTCCGTGTCTGAGGCGTTGATCTCGGGACGATCGAACAGCGTGGCGATGATCTCCTGGGCAACGAGTTTGTTACCGTGCGGCTGGAGATGGATGCCGTTCATCGTCAATGGCTCTTTCGACCGGCCGTACATGCTGGACGTTGGCGTGAACAGATCGACGAACGGCACGCCCTGTTTGGCACAGACGGCCCGCATGGCTTCGGTGTATGCGATCAGTTTACGATTGTTATCAGTTCCATCCGGCAGATGACGACTGCCGACGTCCTCATGAGCGATGGGGGAAAAGATGACCAGCCGCGGCCGGCTTTCTCCGTTATATCGCTGCGACTGCATGCCCTCGATCATCGCCACGAGGTCCTGACGAAACGTGTCGAGTTCCGCTTCGCCTCGCAGGGCCTCGTTGTAGCCGAAGAAGCAAAGCACCACGTCTGCTTTGACTTTGGTGAGCCAATCATCTGGCGAGCCAAAGTTGTCCGATCGGCTGCGGGTCTTCACCTCATCGCCGGGGAAGCCAAGGTTGCGGACGGTGAGGTCGTGCTGAGGATGCAAGGCATGAATGTACGTCTCCAGCCAACCATCGTGCTGCATGCGATCGGCAAGTGTGTTGCCGATGTAAGCGATGTGATCCCCTTTTTCGAGTTGCAGGAGCGGTTCATCGGCGACGGCACTCGCTACGGGCAGGACGAGCAAAAGGAAACACAGACTTCGTCGAACAACTGAGGACATACAAGACCCTTCGGGCGGCGGATTCCAAGTGTGCGGGAATAAGTCGCCCACTATCGTGAGATCGATCGCATCGGGCAAGTGTGCGTTCGTGGAGTCTTACTCCAGTGTGCCATCGTCAAACGGTGATGGTAGAACTCGTTGATCGCGTCGAAGTTTGAAATGAATAGAACGCGGATGACGCTGATCGGGCGGATTCTGGCAGATTCGTCAGCAAGATTGCCGAAAAGTTCAATTCGATTGTCCAGTGAGTCAAAGTATTCCCATCTCTTTTCAACTCACACTTGTAATCCGCGTTCATCAGCCCAATCCGCGTCATCTGCGTTCCATTCTTCGAGAGAGAACTCACAGGCACTGGACTTATTCGCAATGAAAGAGGTTCTCCGGACATCAATTAATTCCTTCAGCGACCCTCGAACCCGATCAAAACGTCGGCTAACCTGATCCCGTGTTCCCGATTCTCCATTCTCAATTCTCCATCCCCACGTCAGCGACAACCCATGCAGATCATTCCCGCCATTGACCTACGTAACGGCAAGTGTGTCCGACTTCGACAAGGGGACTATGCTCAGGAGACCGTGTTCGGTGACGATCCGGTCGCGATGGCGAGGAAGTGGGCCGAGCAGGGGGCGGAGCGGATTCATCTGGTCGACCTGGACGGGGCGAAGGAAGGGCGACCAGTCAATGACGGTGTCATCAGTGAGATTGTGAAAGCGGTTGCGGTGCCGTGTCAGATGGGGGGCGGGCTGCGGGATGAGGTAGCCTTGCGTCACATGCTTGAGGAGGTCAACATCGACCGGGTGATCATCGGCACACAGGCACTCAAGCAGCCGGAATGGTTCGCAGAGATGACACGGGCATTTCCTCAGCGGGTGGCCTTGGGGGTTGATGCACGCGATTCGATGGTGGCGACCGAGGGTTGGCTCGATGTCTCGGAAACGTCGGTCTTCGATCTGGCTCAGCAGTATGTTGACCTGCCGGTCGCAGCGGTGATCTACACCAACATCGCTAACGACGGCATGATGCAGGGCATCGACGACAGCACGGTCGATGACCTTGTCCGACTGGGGGACATTGGCCTGCCGGTCATCGCCTCGGGCGGGGTGACGACGGTGGACGACGTGCAAAAGTTGGCGAAGCGGGCAGCCGGTCAACCCAATCTGGTCGGAGCCATTGTGGGGCGAACGCTGTACGAAGGCACAATGACCATCGCCGAGGCCATCGCGGCGGCAAGTCCGTCTTGACCGTTTCTCACTCTCCGCGTAGGGTCTGCCTCTCCGAACGCAGGCATCTCCAGGGACGGAGAGTCAAATGGCATCAGCACGTCAACGAATCGCACTTCTCTCAGCAATAGCACTGTTGGTCGTCGCGATCGGAGTTGGCCCGTTCCTCAAGGCCGAGGGTGAGACTGACGAGCCCTCACTCACACAGGTCGAGCGTCCTCAGAAGGTCATCGTGCTGGAGACAGGGCGGGTCATCCTGGGTGACATCGTCGATCGTCCGGGAGGCTATCTCGTCAAGGAACGCTTTGGCAGTGCTGTCATTCCATACGGCAAGGTGAGAGTGACGGCTGCGGATCTGCCTGACGCGTATCGCAAGCTCAAGCTGATGGCCACAAATCCGACGGCGGGCACGCATTTGGCACTCGCCAAGTGGTGCCGTGACAATCGTCTGTACGGGTCCGCGAAGTTCGAGATCAAACAGGCCCTGCTGCTCGAACCGGAACGGAAGGATGCCCGACAGTTCCTGCGGGAGTTAGAGCAGGAACTGGAGCATGGTTCACCCGCAGGTCAGGGAACAGTCGGAGTTGAGCGCGGGCCGATCGAACGTGCGACGGAGGCCGAGTTTCCCGGACAGCCATGGAAGGCTCGTCTGCATGCCACGAAAGAGGTTTTCGAGCCACAACAACCCGAGTCGACAGCCGGACTGACTCCAGAGTTGGTGCAGTCGTTCGTTCGAGAGGTGCAACCGATTCTTCTGAACAAATGCGGCAACGCACAATGCCACGGACAGGCGTCGACGAATGAATTTCGACTTGCAAACACGCATCGGGGGATGAGTGGCTTTCGGATCTTCACTGAGCGGAACATCTCCTCGGTGCTGCTGGAGATTGATCCGCAGGAGCCTTCGAACAGCCCCATTCTGATCGAAGCGTTTCAACCCAATCATGGTGAAACTCCGAAACCGATCTTCTCAGGACGCTCCGCCGATCTGCATCGTGCCGCCCTAAAGAAATGGGTCGAAGGTGCCGCAGCTGAGGAGTTGCGAAAGGCCCTCGTCAAAGGTGAGGCGCCGCAAAAAACGTCCCCAGAGCAGGAGGATCAACCGATCGGACCTCTGCAGGATTCGTTTCTCGAAGGAATTCTTGCGGAGGATCACCCGGATCAGTTCTCCCCGGACGAGTTCAATCGTCTGGTCCACCAGGCGTCGGGGCAGTTTGGGAGTCCTCGTTAGCTTTCGACGGCCACGTCCGCTCCCGCGTTCGCCGTTTCCGTGATTCATCGAAGAACCGACGCCGTCCTGGAGTTTTTGCTGGGTGCGGGAAATCGGTTGCCTTACAATGGTGATGGGCATCACCCCAAAGGAGAGACACGATGCAACGCGAAACCGTTGGCCGCCCGATGGATATCCTGCTGGTCGAAGACAGTGTGCCTGCTGCCCGAATCGCAATCGGTACGCTCAAGAACGGCGACTTCCACCACCGTTTGACCTGGCTGCGTGACGGTCAGGATGCGTCCGATTTTCTCCGAAACCAAGGCGTCTTTGCCCACGCTCCGCGTCCCGATTTGATTCTGCTTGATCTCGGCCTCCCCGGCAAGGATGGACGCGATGTGCTCGCCGAGACCAAGGCAGATGACAACCTGCGGGACATTCCCATCGTCATCATGACCTCGTCGACGGATCAGACGGACATCGTCCGCAGCGAAAACCTGAGCGTCGAAGCGTATCTCATCAAGCCGGTCGACCTGAAGAAGTTCCAGAAGCTCGTGCGCAAGCTCAAGCGATTCTGGAAGGAAGACATGGTGGTGCCGCCATCGGGAGTGCCAACCGTGTCCGATTACGACATCAACATCATGCCGATCGAGATTGGCTGAGTTGGTTTGTTGCACGAAGGGTGTCACTCGCCATCCCTTTGGTTCACTCCTCCCAGCGGGACTTCATGAACTTGAGGCCTTCGGTGGCGAGGTGCTCTTCGGTTGGGAACATGCGACGCCAGATCTTGGTGGCAGCTGCCAGGTCGGGCAGCGCGAGGCCGAAGGCTTCGATCATCAGCCAGCCGTCGTAACCGACCTCCTTCAGGGCGGAGAAGTTGGCATCCCAGTGGACGCCTCCTTCGCCGGGGGTCGAGCGGTCGTTCTCTGAGATGTGCACGTGCACCATTTGATCTGCGCAGGTTTTGATCGCGGCAGCTGGGCACTTCTCCTCAATGTTCGCGTGGAACGTGTCATACATCATCTTGAGGTGGGAGTGGCCGACTTCACGACAGAAGCGCGAGCAGTCCTCCGCACAGTTGAGGAAGTAGCACTCGAAGCGGTTGAGGTACTCGACCGTGAGCGTGACGTCTGCGTCTTTCGCATAGTCAGCGGCTTTGGCGAGCGATTCCTGCCCCCACTTCCATTCCTCTTGAGTGGCTCCCTCACCCGAGAACTCGCCGAGGGCGGAATGAATCGGCCCGCAGAGATGCGTCGCCCCGGCTGCCTGACACATGTCGACAGCTTTCTTGAGTCGGTCAACGCCCGCCTGTCGGACGGCTGCATCCGGCGAGATCGGGTTCTCCTCCAACGTGCAGACGGTCACTGCTGTGCACTCCAGTCCGACGTCCTTGAGTCGATTGCCGACCGACTGATAGTTGGCGAGGTTCATGTCGAAGATCGGCAACTCGACGCCGTCGTAGCCCCAGCCCTTGATCTTGTCGATCAGCGGGAATAACTCGTCACTGACATCACTGGTCCAGAGCAGCAGATTGAGGCCGTACTTCATGGTGTTCCTTCTCGGTGTGGATGACAGGATGCAGCGCAGTTACTCAGACGTTCGTGAGGTCAAAGTGCTCGGCGGGGAGCAACTCGCGCCATCGCTCGCGGATGATCGCTTCTCCCGCATCAAACACGGTCATGGTGGACTCCGTGAGTGGCGGCAGATTGACCCGTTTCATGACTTGATTCAGGCGAAACAGCAGCCTCTGCGAGTCAGCATAATCGTACAGAAAGCGTTCCTGCTGAAACAGTCTCAGTCCGCGTGCCAGCCGATCGGTCTGCTCTCGTGACATGCGGTTGATCGAGTCTTCGACTAACTCACGATCGATCTGCGACCATGCTTCGTAGTACAGATCAAGTGCACCGGGGTGATTCTCCATCAACACACGATCGAGCAACAGTTCCGAGACGACGTGTCCCAGGAAGGAGGCTCGAAAGCGGTCATCCTCCGCCACGTGGTCACGAAACAACCGAGTCAGCTCTCCGGTGATCTCGAAGAAGCCCCGCGTCTTGTGGAACCAGCGATCGTCCTCCAAATGCTGGATCACCCCCGCAGCCAGCTCACTCTCGTGCGATGCAACCTCCGTGACGAACGGCTCGACGTTCCTGACACGCATTCTCACGCGACGATCCACAACTGACAAGAAGTCGGGCATCGCGGTGCCGACGAGGAAATAGGGCCTGTCGAGGTAACGCAGGCCATGAGCAAAGTAGTTCACAAGGGCACGGAAATGATGGAGAGTGTCATCTGTAGGCGTTGAGTCGGTGTCATCATTATACTGACTGGACGTTATCTGCGTCTCAATGAACTGAACCTCGAATGTCTGCTGATCCCCTTCGTCTGTTGATCCTCGCTCGTGACCAGTCTGCACGCGTGCAGTCTGCACTCGCGGACGTGCAGCGGGTGTTGGACGAGATGCAGGGACTGGAAGTAGTCGGCGTCGCCACGACAAAAGACCCGGGGCCTGAGGTGAAGGATGCAGTACTGGCGGTCGTACTGGGCGGCGACGGCGCAATCCTGCGGGCGTGTCGTCAGTTCGGCACACATCAATTGCCCATCTTGGGGATCAATCTCGGCCGACTGGGATTCCTGGCTGACCTGTCGCCCAAGGAACTGGAGGAAAACTTGACACTCGTCCGCGATCGGAAGTTCAGCATCGTTGAGCATCTGATGTTCGAGTGTGAACACCTGCATGCGGACGGCTCATCGGAAACCTATCTCGGACTCAACGAAGTGGTCGTCTCGTCGGCGGGATCCCTCTCCATGCTCGATGTGGAACTGTCCATCGGCGATGAAGTGGTGACCACCTACAGCGGCGACGGACTGATCATCAGCACTCCGGTCGGATCAACGGCACACAGTCTGTCAGCGGGGGGACCCATTCTGCGTCAGGACCTGCAGGCGTTCGTGGTCACGCCGATCTGCCCGCACACGCTCACCAACCGACCACTCGTCGACCGGGCGGATGTCGAGTACACGATGTCGGTGCCCCATGTTGATGACGGCGTGATGCTCGTGATCGACGGCCAGATCAAACAGCCCGTGCTGCCGGAGGATCAGGTCGTCGTACGCCGTGCGGACGTGTCGTTCCAACTCGCCAAGCTGCCGCGCCACACCTACTACGCCACCCTGCATCGCAAGCTCGGCTGGAGCGGCCAACCCCGCTACCGCAGACCACGCAAGTAAGAGTCCTCTCCGCCGTGAGAGTGCCCAAAACACGTCTCGCGACAGAATTGCGTGTTTGCTAGGATTCGCCGTGATTCAACAATGGGTCCACGCATGGAGGCGAATCGATGCAGTTTGTGAACAGTCGTGTGTGGCGAGTCTGCCTGGTAATCGTGGCGTGTAGCGTGTCGGTGGAGATGTCCGTCCAAGCCGACGATGCAGGCCCTAAGTACACTCTACAATACAGGTTCCTTGAAACCAAGGTGGCCCACTACACGGTCGAAAACCAGTCAAAGGTCGAACTCCATCAGGGCGAAGCAGAGCAGGTCGTTGAGCACAGCGAAACGACCGACAAGCACTACCGGGTCGGCGTCGATCTCGATGGTGATGCGGTTCTGGAAATGTCGATCGATCGTGTGCAGATGTCGGCATCCGTTGATGGCGGAGATCCCGTTAAGTTCGACAGTCTGAATGGAGACAATCCGCCCGTTCAATTTGAAGGAGTGGCCAATCAGGTCGGTCAGCCTCACGTGCGGGTGAAGGTCGCGCCCACGGGTGAGGTGCTCTCACTCCAATGGTTGCTTCAGGCAGACACCAACTCCATCACCGCGAAGAACGCGGGCGGTCTCGACATTCTCGTCCGCCTTCCCGAGGAACCGGTGGCAATTGGGGACAAATGGAAGGAGCAATACGAGACGGACATTTCTGTTGGACAGGGCTTGAACAAGGCCGTGACGATGCAGCGGACCTACGAACTCAAGTCTGTCGAAGGCGATATCGCGACAATTCGCCTGGACACAGCCGTCATTACTCCTTTGCATGATCCGGAGCAGGAAGCTCAATTGATCCAGAAGACGCCCAGCGGCACGATCAAGTTCGACATCAAGCGAGGTATCATGCTTTCACGAGAGACCAGCGTCGATCGCAAAGTCGTGGGGTTCAGTGGTCCCAATTCGTTCGTCCGCAACGTGACTTCTCGGAAAGAACTCTTCGTCGAGGGGAGTGCTGCCGGTGCCGTGCGACAGGCACAGGGTACGAACGGCAGCACCCGATAAATGCCCTTCGATTGACGTTTTACCTGCATTGACCGCGCGTGCGGATCGCCTACACTGACTCGGAACGCGTGCTTCCGTGTTGAAGAGCCAGATGGGACAGGTCGAGTCTGATGAAGCGGACTGAATTGACGCCGGGGGAGACAAGTCTCCTGGAAGCTGCAGAGAAGCTGGCGAAGCAACTCGACGTCGATGTGATCCTCATCCTGACGGACCGACCCTACGAGTTCCGCGGGATTGCTCAATACCTCAAAAAAGTTCGACTCGTCGTCTCGTCAGGGACAGACGAAGTGGAAGAGGCGGCAGGCGAGGACGAGATCGACTTTGTGCCTCTCGTCAACGAGCCGCAAACACGACAGGTCCAACTCAGCCAGTCGCTGTTGGAAGCGATCGCGGACGATCTCATGCAGACCGGGTCTCGTATCATCGCCGTCTATCCCGGCTATGAACGTGAGAACCTCGACTCGTTGAGCGTCATCAACCTGTCGGAGCATCTCGCCAAACTGACGACCCGCGATCTCCGTCGTCTCGAAACGCAGGTCCCGCTGGAAACTCTCAGAAGAGTCGTCGACCTCGCCGTCGAGATCGGCCGGGAAGGCCGCGAGGGTAACTCCGTCGGCACGATCTTCACGGTGGGTCACCATCGCAAGGTGCTGGAGCTCTCTCACGAGCAGGTCCACGATCCCTTCAAGGGCTACCCCAAAAAGGAACGGAGCATCCGCTCCGCTCGCGTTCGGGAAAGCATCAAGGAGTTGGCGCAAATCGATGGAGCCTTTGTCATTGCGTCAGACGGAGCAGTTGCGGCCGCCGGTCGAATCCTCGACAGCCGAGCAGAGAACCTCACTCTTTCCAAGGGTCTGGGCGCAAGACACTGGGCTTGTGCTGCCATCTCAAAAACGACGAATGCCATCGCCATTTCGGTCTCTCAGTCCACCGGGACGGTTCGGTTGTTTCAGGATGGACATGTCGTCCTGCGTATTGAACCGATGGATCAGGCCATGAAGTGGCAAGACATCGACACGGAGCCGCCAGCCGAGTAGATCGGCAGGTTTTGCCGAACTCATCTTTCCGCACCAGCAGTGATCTGTTATGACACGCCCCTTCATCATGGGGGCGACAGGTGGAAACCACGGAAATTCTCGTGTTTTCTTCTCCTGGCGGCCAAACAGGGATGTGCCTGAGAACAGGCGAACAACGACCACAATGACAGCGGTCGACACATTTGGCGGCGGAAAGGATTCCGATGAAAAGCACACTCTTCAAGTTGACGGCTCTGGCAGGAGTCATGGGTGCCGGGTTTCTCGTGGTCTATCAGGCCCAGCAGGAACTCACACAGTCAACAACGCAGGATGAGTCCTCACCCGCCGAAGAGAACATCGAAGGCGATCCGTCTGCGGACAACACTTTCAGGTCTCCCGCCGAACTTCTCGCCGACTCAGATGAGACCTCGAATGACCCGTCACCATTCGCTGGTGACGAGTTTTCGCCGCCCGATCAGTCCGAGCCGACTCCCGCACTGGGTGAGTCATCGGAAAGAGACATCGCCCCGTTCGCCTCTCCCGATGAGCCGGAAGTCGCTCAGACACCGCAGGAGTCAACCGAAACGGAGAACGACTCGTCCAACCCGTTCGCAAATCTCCTTGAGACATTGTCTGACAGGGTGAAGACAAGCGTCGCGGGCACGGACACCACAGAAACCGACGCCCCGGAGTTTACTCCCGCAGGGTTTGCCAGCATCGACGACCAATCTGACCGTCCGACTATCAAGACAGCTGAGTTCGATCCTTTCCAGTCCGGGGGGGAAGAGCAACCATCTGCGGATGAATCTCTCTCTGCCTCCGCCACCGATAACGTCCCGACGCCGCTCAACATGCCGGACCAAGGCGAGCCGGGCGGACTGACGGCCCTCGATCCCAACGATGACACGCAACTTGTGTCACCGCCGGTCGATCTCACCCCCACCGAGTCGACGGCCGACGCATCGCATCAACCGGAGACTTTGAGCGAGGCTGGCGATGTTGACGAAACGATGGTGCCGGATGGTGCACTCGCTCAACTTTCGCAAGATGAGCGTTCGTCTGGTGGCGCGACTTTGAATCCGTTCAGCATCTTCCCGGAAGAGCCTGCAACGGCCACTCTGCCGGACAGGCAGTCAGGTGTGCCCGCGGGTCGGGCTCAGCCGCAGTTCGAGCCGAATCCCTTCGGTGACACGAATCCCGCACATCCTTCGGAGCATCCGAAAGTCTATCCGGACGGCAGCATCGAGATGACGATCCCGCAACGCAACGACGGCGGGACTGCACCCGATTCGCCGGACGGGTTTGATCCATTCGCGGGATTGGAGATCCCCGGGCGACCCGATCGTCTTCAGCCCAAGGTTGACCCCAACATTCAGCCAGCTTCGGGTGAGTTGCGACCACTCTTCGAGGACGAAGAGGAGCCGGAGCACACTCCCGACGTCGAAGACTCTCCGCCCCTGTTCGACATCACCCCACGCGAAGGCCTACAACTCAATCTCGTTCCGCGCGAAGACACTCAGCCGCTCGAAAATCCACCGCTCCTGGACAATCTTCAGCCGAGCGACAGCCTCCCCGCATTCGATGAGCCCCCGGCAATCGAGACTCCCCCGGCGGTCGACAACGTAACTCCCCCGGTGCAGCCCAACATGTTTGATGGCATCGGCACGGTCACAGCAGACGCTCCAACCGGGACTCGTCAGGCACAGGTGACGATCGAGAAAATCGCCCAGCCGGAAGCGGTCGTCAACAAGCCAATGATCTACAGCATCAAGGTCCGCAACATTGGGCAGTCGCCAGCGGAGAATGTCGTCGTCAAGGACATGACTCCGAAAGGATCGCGACTCGAAGGAACCAAACCTCAGGCCGAACTCGACGAGCGCGAGCAAAAGCTCATCTGGCGACTCGGCGCCCTTCAGCCAGGCGAGGAGCGAATCATTCAGGTGAAAGTCGTTCCCACGGAGGCGCGACAAATCGGCAGCGTGGCCACGGTCACGTTTGAAGCCGCTGTCGCCGCGCGTACGACCATCACAGCTCCGGATCTCAAGCTCTCGGTGGATGGACTCAGTGAAGTGCGCGTCGGTGAAAAGGCATCCTACAAATTCACCATCACCAACGTCGGCTCGGCCGACGCGACAGGCGTGTTCGTTCGCAACCTGATCCCCAAGGGCTTTCAACATCCGCGGGGCGACGATCTCGAGTATGACATCGGCACCCTCCCCAAAGGTCAATCGAAAGACGTCACTCTCACCCTGCTTGCCGTCGCACCGGGACAGTTCGATAACCGGGCCATCCTCGGTGCCGAGGGGGACATCGAAGTCGAAGCAAGAAAGTCCGTCTCCATTCTCACATCACGCCTGAAGGTCCATCGGCAAGGCCCGGCCAACCGTTTTGTCGGTCGCATGGCGTTGTTCACGAATACGATCATCAACGAGTCCAGCGAACCGGTTCGCAACATCACGGTTCAGGAAACTGTGCCGACAGGCGTCGAATTCTCTCGCGCCTCCGACGGCGGACGTTTCGATCCGCAGACCCGCACGATCACGTGGCAACTCCCCGGTCTGCGTCCGGGCGACAAGCGTCAACTTCAATCCGAAGTCAAACCCATCACGCAAGGGGAGTGGTCCACTACCGTCAAGGCGTTCGATCAAAGTCGGGATATGGCGGAAGCGACCAGCCAGTTAATCGTGGCCGGTTTCTCGTCGCTGAGCATCAACGTCTCGCATGCCGGTCGACCGGTGACCATCGGCGAAGAGGTCGCCCTGCGACTGACGATCCGCAACCGAGGCACGGCGGCGGCCAGTCAGGTCCGCGCCGTGGTGCAGATCCCCCCGGAGATGAAGTTCGTCGACGCGAAAGGTCCTGTCAGACATCGTGAGTTGCCGGGGAACCAGATCGAATTCGAGGCGCTCAACACCCTCGACGTGAATGGCGAGGAAGAGTTTGACATCGTCCTCGAAGCGGCTCGACAGGGACGCGATGCACGTGTGAAGGTCGAATTGACCTCAGCCGAACTGACCAGTCCGCTCAACAAGGACGAGCAGGTCGTGATCCTCTCCGAGAGTGAGTAGACTACAGGCGTGATGTATGGAGTCGCTGGATTCGCCAGAATTCAGACGACTCCTGTTTCACCGCAAGTTGTCTGACCTCTCGCGAGTTCGGCTTCGACGCTGGCCTGAACTCTGGCGAGTTCAGCGACAACGGCGATCTGATCGCTCAATCATCCGCCCTGAATCCAATCACCTCGATGAACGCACCAACGCGCGACACGCTTGAGACTTTTGACAACCCCTACCCCGATCGCGACTACACGATCGACACGGTCTGCCCCGAGTTCACCTCGCTGTGCCCCAAGACGGGCCAGCCGGACTTCGGCACACTCACGATCTCGTACGTGCCGGACAAGCGCTGCTTCGAACTGAAGTCGCTGAAGATGTACCTTCAGCAGTACCGCAATCATGGTGCCTTCTACGAAGAGGTCACGAACACGATTCTGGACGATCTGGTCGCGGTCACCCAGCCGCGCCGGATGACGATCGTCGCCGACTTCACTCCCCGCGGCGGCATCCGCACCAGCGTGACAGCGAGCTATCCCCCGACATCGGGGTGATCTTGTGAGTATGTCCGCCAGACGCCTGTTCGCTCTCATCCCGGCTGCCGGTCACAGCCGACGCATGGGGCAGCCCAAGCTCCTGCTCCCGTTTGGCGAGACGACGGTCATCGGCCGACTGATCGACGTGCTTCAGTCCGCCGACATCGCTGACATCTGCGTCCTCGTCCGTCCCGATGATCAGCCCCTCGCCGAAGAAGTCGAACGCTGTGGAGCGACGGTCATCCAACCGGACGAAGCTCCTCCCGAGATGCGAGTCAGCGTCGAACTGCTCCTCGACGCGATCAAGCAACGTCACGCCCCGACCGACAACGATGGCTGGCTCCTCATCCCCGGTGACCACCCCCTGCTCACTCCGCAGACTCTCACCCAACTCGTGACCAAATGGCAGGACGACCCCACGTCGATCACACTCCCCACTCACAACGGCCGACGCGGCCACCCGACCATCTTCCCCTGGTCACTCGCCGCACATGTAGCGGAGTTGCCCAACGATGTGGGCGTCAACCACCTGCTGAAGGACGGCAGGACCGAGATTCGCGAAGTGCCAGTTAACGACCCGATGATCCATCTCGACCTCGACACGCCGGAGGACTACATGCGTGCATTACGCTTGATGTGATTGTCTTGCGAGTCATGGAATATCCAGCATGCCTGTGGCGTTATATCGAGAAATCGTCACATCGGGCATTTCTTTTGCGAGTGACGAAAGTGCTTCGTGGCTCACGCCTGTGTCGTAGACACCGAGGAAACCGAGGTGAGGCATTCCTGTCAGATGGCTCAATGCTTCATCCGGGACCTGAGTTCGGTACAGATTAAGGTAACGAAGGTTTTTGAGCATTGAGATGCTTGATATGCCAGACTCAGACACTGTGTCTTGAATGAGCACGATCTCTTCGAGTTGTTGACATCGACTGAGTGCTTCGAGTTCGTCATCAGATAACCAAGCGGCATCCAATTCAAGTCGGCGAAGGTTCGGGAACTGGCTAAATCCAGCTGTCGATTCTGAGCTTAGGTCACACATTGTGAACCTGATCATGACAACATTGGGGATTTGTTGGAGCATCGGCGCGGCCTTTCTCCAATCATCATCATCGAACAAAACTATCGTGTCTGTCTCATGAGTGATGAACGCTTCCGAAAAACATGCATCAGCAACTAGTGCCACGGGCACTTTGGTGTAGCGGCGTTTGGGCGCCAAAACGCCTACGTTTCATGCACGGTCCGCCGCTGTGGACGCTACACTTATCCGTCCCCCGCTATA
>JAGQPX010000100.1 GCA_020426505.1 Planctomycetaceae bacterium
TTCTTCGAGATGCTGGGCAACTTCTCGTTCGGTGACTACTTCAAAACGGAGGCAATTCACTGGGCATGGGAATTCCTGACGGACGCCAAATGGCTCGGACTCGATCCCGAGCGACTGACGGTCACCGTGTATCAGGATGACGACGAGGCCTACAACATCTGGCACGACGAGGTGAAGATTCCGTCGGATCGCATTCGCCGCGATGACGAGCATGAGAACTTCTGGCCGGCGGGGGCGCCATCGAATGGACCGGATGGTGTGTGCGGTCCGTGCAGTGAGATCTACTATCACCCGCCGTCCGGTGGCAAAGAAGTCGAAATCTGGAACCTCGTGTTTACGCAGTTCAATCGCGTGGGTGATCCGCCGGATAATCTGCGGCCGCTTCCCAAGAAGAACATCGACACGGGCATGGGGCTCGAACGTTGTGCGGCCGTGCTGCAGGGAGTCGAGAGCAACTATGAGATCGACATTATGCGCCCGCTGTGCGAAGCGGCGGGCGAGGTTGTCGGCGTGAAGTACGACTTTGCCGGAAAGCAGGGACGTCCACTCCGGCGCATCGCGGATCACTTGCGGGCGTGCGCATTTGCGATTCACGAAGGAGTCGGCCCGGGCAGTAAGGATGCGGCATACATCATTCGTCTGTTGCTGCGGCGGGCCTTCCTGGAGGGCTACCTCCTCGGTCGCACTGATCCGTTCCTGCACGAGTTGGTGCCGACCGTGCGAGACATCATGGCGGTGCCCTATCCGGAACTGGCTCAATCGGAGAAGAGCGTTACCGATACGATCCGCGAGGAAGAAGAACATTTCCTCGGCACGATCGAGCGTGGATTGTCGAAGTTCGAGAAACTGGCCGAGCGTGCGAAGTCATCCGGAGAAGTCCTTCCCGGCAAGGAAGTGTTCGACCTGCACCAGACTGACGGATTCATTCTCGACCTCACACAGGCACTCGCCGATGATCGCAAGCTCACGATCGACATGGAAGGTTTTCGTCGTGCAGAGGATGAGCACAAACGGAAGAGCGGCGTCGGCAGTTGGGGAGTCATGGCAGCGGGGCCACTCGACGACATTCAGAAGGCCGCCGGTGACACCGAGTTTCTGGCCTACGACACGACGAGTGTCGATGCCAACATTGTCGGCATGGTCGTGGGTGGCAAGCGAGTCGGCGAAGTGAAAGAGTCCGGCACGACGGTGGACCTCGTGCTTGATCGCTCGCCGTTTTACGGAGAGTCGGGTGGTCAGGTGGGTGACACGGGGACGATCACGTCTCAAGACATGGAGTTTGACGTGCTCGACACGCAGAAACACGCCGGATTGATCGTGCATCGCGGTCGGCTGGAGTCAGGCACGCTCAGGGAAGGGGATTCCGTGAAGGCGACGGTTGGTGAGTCGCGACGAGCGGGCATTCGGCGGGCACACTCGGCGACGCATCTGTTGCATCACGCTCTCCACACGGTGCTGGGTGAGCATGCGATGCAGCGGGGGTCGAAGGTGGAGGATGACGTGCTGCGGTTCGACTTCTCTCATGGTTCGGCTGTGCAACCGGACGAGATGCTGCGGATCGAGGACATCATCAACGAACGAATCTCTGAAGGGTCGCCGGTGAGCATCGACTTCATGGACATTATGCAGGCGAAAGAGGCCGGCGCGATGGCATTGTTCGGGGAGAAGTATCCGGACAAAGTGCGAGTCGTTTCGATGGGTGACTACAGCAAAGAGTTGTGCGGCGGCACGCATCTTGACAACACGGGGCAGGTCGGACTGTGCAAGATCATCAACGAAGAGAACGTCGCTGCGGGGGTTCGTCGCATCGTCGCTTACACGGGACAGCGAGCGTTGGGGCAGGTCCGGGAGAACGAAGCTCTGCTCAAAGAGGTCGCGACAGCACTCAAGACGCCTCAGGCGCAGGATGCGCCGCGACGCATTCAGCAATTGCAGGAGGAGCTCAGACAACTCAAGCAGGACCTTGCCACGTTCACGAAAGCGAGTGTTGCCGATCGAGTCGGCGAATACCTGAGTGAAGCCGAGACTGTGGGTGATGCGAAGATTGTGTGCCGACGTGTGGACGACCTCGACCGGGAAGGTCTGCGCGAATTCGCTGACCAACTCCGAAAGCAGGGCGGCTCGGTGGCCGTATTGCTCGCGACCGAGTTGGACGGCAAGGTGGCTTTGCTTGCCGCTGTCTCGAAGGATCTGGTCAAACGTGGCGTGAAAGCGGGAGATTGCGTGCGAGAGGCGGCCAAGCTCGTCGGCGGCGGAGGTGGCGGACGCTCCGACCTCGCCGAGGCGGGGGGAAAAGACGCTGCCAAGATTGATGATGCTCTGCAAAAAGGTGCCGAGGTCTACTGGCAGGCTCTGAGTTGATGATCACTCGCCGACGCCATCAACTGCGAGAATATGGTTTTGCTCACCAATTCTCTGTGAACTTGGATGAGCAGCCTGTCGTTCGCGTGGGCCGTGAGGTGAATTCATGACGGAACAACACAGCGAGACACAGGACGAACACTTCGAGGGTGGTCCCCAACGGGGGGTGCTGGTGCTGTCGGTCGTGATTGCTGCCTGTTTCGTTGCTTTGCGGGTGGCTCAGTCCGATTCGTCGAGCACGCATGTGCATCTGTCTTATCTGATCGCCCAGATATCATTGGTGTCGGTCGTAATCTGGCAGGCCTGTGATCCGTTCGCGGATGCAGCTCAATGGATCGGTCGGCGGTTCCACCTTCCGGGGTCCGTGCGGGGAGCGACGATTGACGCTGTCGCGAGTTCGATGCCCGAGTTGTTCAGCGGAGTTTTCTTCGTGCTGCTGGCGACATCGACGATTGGGGATGTGGGCAACGAGAACGTGCACGCCGCTGGTGCGGAAGGGTTTGGTTCGTCGATTGCCACATGTGCAGGCAGTGCGGTCTACAACATGATTTTGATTCCGGCATTTTGTGCGCTGGTAATCTCGTTCAAACGACCGAGTCGACCGACGATCGACATCGAGCAGGCGGTGATCACACGAGACGGAATGTGGTTTGTCGGCTGTTCGATTCTGCTGATCGTCTTCCTGAACGGCGAGTCGATGAGTTGGTGGATGGGAACCGTTCTGCTTGCTGCTTATGCGGCTTATGTCCTCCATTTGTATCTTGATGCCAGGCATCACCGCAAAGTGGTGGATCACATTCATGAGTACCTCGATGTGCATGGAACCGAGATTGAACACGAGGAGTTGGACGCATCGATCTCGTCTGCGGGACTGCGACTGGCGACCACATCGACGAGGCTGGTGCGTCACCAGTACACGTTGAAACGAACGCAGTCGGAGTCCGGTGATGAGCCGCCTCACGAGACCGCCGGCATCCTGTTCGGTTATGCGGGGATTCCCCTCAACATGTGGAGTTGCTGGGGGGTGATCATCGCATCGACGCTGATCGTCGCCGGCGCTTGTTACTTTCTCGTCGAGTCGACGCTCCAGATTGCGAAGTTGCTCGACGTGCCGCCGTTTTTTGTCGCGGTGATTCTGGCGGCAGCGGCATCGTCCGTGCCGGACACACTGCTGGCCATCGGCGCAGCAAGGCGGGGTGACGACTCGGGAGCAGTCTCGAACGCGTTCGGCTCCAACATTTTCGACATCTGCATCTGTCTGTCGGTTCCGCTGTTTATCAACTCGTACCTTAACGGCTGGGCTCCGGTCACGTTGCTGGAGGAGGGCAAGCCGATCCCCGGTCTGGTCGGGCTGAGATACCTGATGATGGTTCTCACTGTGGTCACGCTGGCCGTCATGTGGCATCGCAGGCAGCTGACGCGCCGGAAGGCCTTGTTTCTGTGTGGCCTGTATCTGATCTTCATCGGTTATGCGGTGGGCGGCTCGCTGGGTTGGTGACGTCGCCGTTTCACGCTGATCGCCATCGGAGTTTGATCTTGGTCGAATCGCGCGTGACGGCCTAGAATCCCGGTATGTTGAGTGCACGGATGATGCTCGACGATGTGGCGATCAGGAGAGTTTGACGGAGAGGATGCCGTGAAGATTCGTTCGCGTTGGTTGATTCGGCTGTTGGCAAGGACGGCTGCTGTCGGGTTTCGAAGTCTGTTCGCCACCACGCACAAAGAGATCATCACAGATCGTCCGGAGACGAGTCCATACGTGGACTCGGGCGAGCAGAAGTTTCTGTACTGCATCTGGCATGACAGCATTCTCGGGCCCATCTTCGGCGGCCGATGTGTGAAGATGGCGGCCCTCACAAGTTTGCATGGTGATGGTGCATACGTGGCCGATGCGATCGAGTGTGTCGGCATCACTCCCATTCGTGGATCGAGCAGCCGAGGAGGAGCAGCGGCCGTTCAGAAGATGCTGGAGGCGGCTCGCGATATGGATATCTCCATCGCCACCGATGGACCGCGCGGACCGCGGCGTCAGGTGAAGGTTGGCATTGTGTACCTGGCATCCCAGACCGGACGACCGATCGTGCCGGTCGCCTTCTCGGCGCGGCGTTCATGGTCTCCGCGCGGTCGCTGGACGGATGCGCTCATTCCCAAACCGTTCACCAGGATTTGGCTGCTCGGCGGCGAGCCCATCAAAGTGCCGCCCGATTTGACGCGAGACGATCTAAAGGAGTATCGCGACCGGGTACAGGAGGCGATGGATGCGTTGTCTGCCCAGGCCGATCGATACTCGGGGCGCTCAAGCAGCGAGTTTGAGGTCGCTTCCCGTCGTGCTGCTGATGTCCGTCGGGCCGCTTGAGTCGCCGCCGCGCGATTCGAGCCGATCGAACCAGGCGGAGAGCTGCGGGTGATGCACAGTCGCGTGAGCGACGAGCCAGCCCACCGTTGCTCCGACGAGCACGTCGCTGAGGAAATGTTCACAGACTTCCATGCGCTGCGTGGCGACGAGCGCCGCCGTGATGCCGAACAGCAATTTGCCGCGAGGGAATACGTACGTCAACGCAACTGCAAAGGCAACTGCAGAAGCCGTGTGAGCAGATGGAAAACTCTTGAGGCTCGGGCCGTCCTGCAGGAACGGGAGGAGCGCCTGAAATGCGTCCGTCGCCGAGTCGCTGGCCATGTCGAAATACTTGGGGCGTTGACGTCCAACAAGGAGTTTGATGATGTCGGCCGTCAGTCCGGCTCCGACGGCGGCCGCTGCGATGCGCGGCACGCGCCACTTTATCGCTGGAATGATGAAGATGACCGCGAGCAGCAGCATCCCCTGTCCGTAGGGCGTGCCGAACGGTTCGATCGTGCGAAGGTAACGATGGATTTCATCCGGAAAGTCTCGCGGTGCACACGCACGCGCGATTGGCAGATCGACGGTGACGAGTGCGACCGCTGCGAGCGTCAACAGGGTGAGGGGGATCACGAACCAACGCTGCGTGGGCGTAAGTTGACGTTCGGGTCGGAGATCGTCGCTGCTCATGGAATCCATTCCTGAATGAGATTGTGCGCGGGAAGTCTGATTCGGTCAGGCGGCGTTTCGCATCGGCTCGGAGAAGGTGGACTTCTCTTCGATGATCGACGTCGCGTCGAAGCGGGTTCCGAAGTATTTGTCCTGAGCGACGGGATCACTCAGCACCGTTTTGGCGTCGCCGCTGACGACCACCTCACCTTCGCAAATAATGTTGTTGCGATCAGTGATTGTGAGCGTCTCACGTTCGCGGTGGTCGGTGAGCAGGATCGAGATGCCCTGCGACTTCAGGTCGAAGATGATGTCCTGAATGTTGTTGATGGTGACAGGATCGATCCCCGTGAAAGGTTCGTCCAGCAGAATGATCTGCGGACGACTGGCGAGGCAACGCGCGATTTCGAGCCGTCGCCTTTCACCGCCGGATAAGGTGGAGGCGATCTGTGAACGCTTGTCTTGCAAACCGAATTGCTCCAGCAACTCGCTGGTGAAGCGGATTCGCTCTTTGCGGCGGAGGCCGAGGAATTCGAGGATTGCCAAGATGTTCTGCTCGACACTCAGCTTGACGAAGACGCTGTTATCCTGGGGGAGATAACCCATCCCGTGCCGCGCCCGTTGATACAACGGCCAACGGGAGACATCTTCTCCATTGAGATAGACCGCGCCTTCGGTCGGAGAGATTAACCCACAGGCCATGCGGAACGTGGTGGTCTTGCCCGCTCCGTTGGGGCCGAGCAGGCCCACGATCTCGCCCACTTCGACATCGAAGGAAACCGATTTGACGGCACGTTTGCCGCCGGGGTAGACCTTCACCAGATCAACGCATTCGAGTAACGGCATGGAGTCCTCCTTGACTCAGTCTTGTCAGTGTTCGTTGTGAAGTCGACCGACAGTCGGCTTCGTGCCTGCGGTCGCCTGTTGTGTTATCTGATGCGATTCATCCGCTCGATCTGGGGATAGAAGGGGGCGGTGTATTTGGGGTAGTCCGGCACCTTGACGAATCCGCCGTTGGGGACGGCCGTCTTGTGATAACTCAGCGCATAGCCCCTGCCGTCGTTCATGAAGGGCACGCCGTGCGGCCAATAAATCCAGAAGGCCTTACCGACAAGAAACTTTCGAGGGACGCCCGCGCCGGTTGCCCACAGGCGGCTGTCACGACTGCGGGGACTGTTATCGCCCATGGCGAGGTATTCGTCCGGGCCGAGTTTGTAGTCTCTTGAGTTGAGCTCGTCGAGGTGCTCTGTGTAACGACGCGTCCATTCAGCCGGATCGTACAGATAAGGATGCAGGTCGCGCATGATGCGGTCGAGCCGATGGTTTTGACCCTCTTGCCGTTCCTGAAACGTCTTGCGATAGTAGATGTCACGTTCGACCTGCAGGTGTGCGACTTGTGCCTGCACATTGGAAGCGGCAATGCCGACAGGAGCGAGATCGCTTTCGATGGCCATTGGCCCGCCGACTTCAAACCGCTCATAGGAGGCACCTTCACCGAAGTCGATGACCGAGTCGTCAACCCACAGGCAGAGGCGGTCGTCGACGTTGGCGAAGGAGATGTCCCATGTGCCGGTGCCCTGAATGGGAGTTTTCGCTGTCGCGAGTTCCCGCTCGGCATTCGCGTCCATCTGCACGTTGACTTCGAGCAGCGTTGCCTGTCCTGTGTTAACATCGATCCGGCAACGGTACCAGGAAAGGCCGTCGCACAATTCAATAAGCACGTTGCCATCCGCTTCGACCGCATCGAGTGTCAACTCGAAATTCGATGTGAGGTCCGCGACCCAAACACCGCCCGTGTCGACATCCCGGGCCGAGTTGCTCATGTGGACACCACGGCCGTAATAGGCGTTGTACCCGCAGAAGTCACTGATGAGTTGAGGACGCGCCTGCACCAAGCGACCGGCCAACAAGGCGTCCCAGTCATCGGGGGAAGGGACGAAGTGTCGGTATCGGATCCAGTGCTGTCGGCCATCGCCGGCTCCCTGATCCGCAAGTCGGAACGTGCGCGCGTCCGCGTCGTGCGTCCAGCCGGCGGTGGCCTGTTCCCATTGGCCGATCCGTTCAGTGCCCAGAGATGTGACCGCTGCCCAGCGCTCGGGCCAACCGGCTTCGAGAATCGCGCGAGGCGGATGGTCATCGTCGTAGACAGGAATCTGAATCTGCCGTTGTTTGTCGGGGTCGGTCTTTCGTTGAATCCGTTCTCCCTGTTCCTCGTCGAACAGATAGACATCGCCATTGCGGATGCGGATCGTCTCGTTGGGAAGGCCGATCAATCGTTTGATGTAATTGGTCTTCGGCTCCTCCGGGAATTTGAAGACGAAGACATCGAACCGTTCGGGTTCGCCCACTTCGTACGGATACTTGGTGACGAGAATGCGATCGCCGTTGAAGGCGAGATTGTTCTCGATGTCGTTATCGGGATAGCGACAGTTCGGGCAGAAGGCGTCTTCGACTCTTGTGTGCGGGTGCAGATAGCCGAAGTCGTTGTTGACCTCGTCGCTGGCGCCGACTGCGAAACGGTATCCGCATTGCTCGCACGTCCCTTCCTTGTGTCGACCGTACAAGGTGGGTGCCATCGACCCGGTCGGGATCACGAACGCTTCCGCCTCAAATGTGCGAAACAGGAACGCCAGCACAAACGCGAACACCACGGACTCCGCCGTCTCGCGCCAACTGTCCTGGCGTTTGGGAGGCTTGTGCGTGACTTGAGTCGCCTCGACTTCGTCTGTCTTTTTGCGGAACAGAATGGCCATCAGGAATGTTGATCGATCGAGGTGTTTGAAGTCGGTCGGAATTTGGCGAAGGATGTTATTGCCAATCGCGATCGGACACTAGCGGTCCGTTGTGGAGGGAGTGACAAATCGATGCCAATATCACACATACGTCATGCCGGTGATGTCTGTTGGACCCGCGTGTGAGTCCCTGATTTTTCAGTGAATATAGCGAACTCGGGAGAAATCCGGAATGCGGATGTGACGCACCTTGCTTCCGATCTGGACCTCTTCCTGCTGCGACGGAAGATGCACGAGAAAAGGCTTGCCGATCAACAGGCTTTGAGGAATTGTCGGCGATTCCCACGAGCGGCTGTCGACTGAGACGGGACTGTTATCGCCCAGCACCATGAGTTCTCCCGGGCCCACCAGAATGGGGTGCTCGTCGCTACCCGCATCCTTCGGCGTGTAGTAGACATCGCGGTACAACTGCAGCTGATCGACCACAAGATCGAGCCCGGATGCACCGAGGAGGACCGGCTTGTGAGCGTCAGCACGGGGAATCTCTTTTCCTGAGTACGACAGCGGCGGAAAGACTTCCTCACCATCGACGGCGACGAGCACCTGTCGATCGAAGACGGACATTTCGATGACCCCCGATCCAGTCGCGAGTGATGCCGGCATTAACGCCGTGCGTAGGGGATCGACGGCGTTATCGACGGAGAGGCGGGCTTCCTGTGATGTGAAATCGAAGACTGTCTCGAACCAGTGCCAGCCGTCCGTCATCCGCACGCGAAACTCTCCGTCCCCTTTCAGGTGATGGACCCGAGTCGAGAGCATCAGGTCGTGAACGGGATATGGCTGTCGTGCCGATCTCGGATGATTGTACCCGTAGACATCGGTGATCTGACCCTGGTGAGATTTGTCCATCAAGAGCGTGACGGCCTCATGGAATTCGTCATCGGACGAGGCGTCGTTCAGATGAGCAACGACCTCATTCGTGAGAACGCCAGCGCATGACAAACGGCGATTCTCTTCGTCAAACGAAAGTGACGGAGAGAATGATTCGGGCGACCGATCTTCGAGTGGCCAATGTGTGAGCGGCACGGAGGAGTGATGCTGTCCGCCCCGGCGAATCCAGTGATGGTACGCCAGCCAGTCGATCTCGTGTGTTTCGCTGTGATGTTCGGAACTCTTGTGAAACTGAAACGCCGCGCCATCCGCCTGCCATTGAGAGTCTGCATCGATGGATTCCCACCGTGGATGCCAGTCATCCGAGAGGGGTTCGAAGTCGTTATCGTAGACACCGATCCGCATGCTTCGCTGGACGGCAAGAGGCTTGCGTTGCAGAACTCCGTCGACAACGACGTCCCCTTCAATCAGTTGAATCACCTCGCCCGGCAGACCGGCGACCCGTTTGACGTACGCCTGCTCCGGTTCGTTAGGATGTCGAAAGACGACGACTTCCCAGCGACGCGGCGCGCGAAGCTGATAGAAATGTTTGTGGACGAGCAGTTGGTCCCCTTCGTTTCTCGGCACGTGACTGACGTTGATGCCCGACAGTCCGCAGTTGGGACAGACAGTCTCCTCGTATTCGCTCACGCCGAAGTCTGACGTTGATTGCCCCTCCGCAAGAATTGTGTCTTCAACGTCGTAGCGAGTCCCGCGCGAAAACGCGTATGCACAATCGGGACAGACGATCTGTCGATGGAAGCCGAGCAGGCAGGGGGCCATTGAGCCTGTTGAGATCATGTACCCTTCGGCGATGAAGCCACGGAACCCGATGACCGCCAGTGAGAGAAACACCACCGCCTCTGCAAGCTGCCTAAACACCCCAGGCTCACGAGCAGTGACTCGTTCATGGGATGCTGTCCAATGCATCGAGGTGGGCGGGGTTGCGGAATCCATTGTGCAAAACGCAATCGAAGTCGGATCATCAGAGTTATGCGGATTATATCGGTCATACGGCTTGGGTGGGAACCCCGCGAACAGGTTAGACTGCTTATGAGTTAAAATGGGAAATGTTCCATTAAGTTGCCTCGTGACAATGGGTTGCGTTCATGGTGATCCGTGTTTTGGCCCGTTTCGCGATTCGCGACGGAAGTTCCGTGTGTGTTGATTTGCCGTCGAGTGGCCGCCGACTTCGGGCGTGAGTATGCTGCGAATCTGATGGACGGCAACTGAATCCTTGGGGAGGGATGGCAATGGCGGACACATACAAGCTTCAGAAGGAGGCCCCGCCGTCGGACGCCCAAGCGACAGCCGATGTGTCGACCAAGCTGGGACGGCTCGTGTCGCTCGATGCTTACCGTGGGTTCATCATGATGATGCTCGCTGCGAGCGGGTTTGGCATTTACCGTTTCGCGCAGCTGCCGGCAGACGCTCCAGTCTGGGAAACGTGGGATCATGAGTTTTGGGAACGACTGGCCTTTCACTTCGAGCACCCGGCGTGGGAGAGCAAGTTCGGCTTGATGGGAGTCTCGTGTTGGGACCTGATTCAGCCGGCGTTCATGTTCATGGTGGGAGTGGCCATGCCCTTCTCGTACGCCCGCCGCGAGAAGCTTGGGGAGAGTGGACTCCGTCGTTTGGGGCACGCGGTTCGTCGGGCGATGGTTCTGGTGTTGCTGGGTGTGTTTCTCTACTCAATGGGACATGAACGAACGAACTGGATCTTTCCGAATGTGCTCGCGCAGATCGGTCTGGGATATGTGTTCGCCTATCTCGTCCTGGGACGCCGACAGTGGATTCAGTGGACGGCGCTCGTTGGCATTCTGGTGGGTTACTGGTTGTACTTTGATCAATACTCTCCACCGCCCGAGTACGACTTCGCTGCGGTCAATGCGAGTGTCGAGAATGGAGAGGTGTATGAGGGTCGCGTTGCGCCATGGTCGAAGAACGGCAATGCTGGTCACACATTCGATGTTTGGTTTTTGAATCTGCTTCGCAATCCGACTGACGAACAACTCGCGTCGGCCGGAGCAAAGGCGGATTCAGAGTCGTGGGCGCCCAACTTTCTGCGAAAGTGGTTGTTCGATCATCCGTCGCCGTATCGTTTCAATGGTGGCGGATATTTGACGCTGAACTTTGTGCCCTCGATCGCGACGACGATCCTGGGAATCCTGTGTGGTCAATTGTTGATTCGACGCCGGAAGTCCTGGAAGACAGCGGGAATACTCGTCGGTATGGGAGCAGGGTGCATGCTTGCCGGACTGCTGGCGGGAGAGTTCGCGGTTCCCATCATCAAACGGATCTGGACTCCGTCGTGGGTGCTGTTCAGCGGTGCTTACGTGATCTGGATGCTGGCGGCTTTCTATGTGGTGTTTGACATTCTGCCTTTGCAAAAGCTGGCGTTCCCTTTGGTGGTCGTCGGGATGAACTCGATCGCGATGTATCTCATGGGGCAACTCATCGCCGGCTGGACAGACGAGAACGTCGTGTCGATTCACCTCACGGGGGTTCTGCAGACGCTGTTCGGTGAGCATGCACTGGATGACGACATGTACGGCCGGTTGGTCATGCCGTCGGCTCGCTTTGCCGTGTTCTGGCTCATCGCCTGGTGGATGTATCGTCAGCGATACTTCATCCGCATCTGACCCCTTCGAGAAGCGTCACCGCTTGATTTGCGGGTGGCGGGGTCAGGAGCGAAGCGGATGGCCCCGGTGTTGGGACGCACAATGTCAGGACCATCCTGTTGGTCTGACCCTGCCCCCCAGACGATTTCGTTGTGTCAGAATCTCAGCGCGGCCCTGACCAGTGCGGTGTCACCCGGTTGATAGTTGCCCAGATTGGAGTCGTACTCGAGTTCGCGGCCGAAGACGTATCCTCCTTCGACTCTCCAGCTGGACTTGTCGTCGAACTTGAACTCGATGCCCGTGATCAATCGGAAATCTCGATAGGTCGCAATGTCGTCCGCGCCGGTTGTGCGCTCAATGGCCCAACTTCCTCCTCCGAACTCGCCTGCAATGTACGCCCATCTCTCGTGGTTGTCGCACTTGCGAAAGCGGTGTGCGAATCGGGGACGGGGGACGAGGATCTCGAAGCGGTCATCGGGTGTGGGTGTCCACACGAGTCCGGCGACCGGGACGGCGACGACATCCTGGCGGTCGAGATAGGCGGCACCGACGGCGAGCTGGAGGTCTGGGGACCAGCGGTAGTAGCCGACGGCACGACCCACGATGCGAAGAGCGTCGCTGTTCGTGTTTTGAAAGTCCGTGTAAAGTCCGGGAGCGATGGCGAACTCGCCGAGCCAGCGGTCGCCGAAAGGCCAGTACATCCGCATCTCGATCGAGACATCATACAACTGAGAGGGAAGATCGGTGCGGCGTGGTCCGTGCAAAGTGTGCCAGCCGATGTTCGGTCGAATGGAAAAGGGTTGGAAACTGGGTGTTTCCAGGACGACGCCAGCCGAGAGTGTCGTGATGCCGAGATAGTTGCCGGTCCCCACGACGTGAGTCGCGTCCACATTTACACCACTCATGTGAAGCCAGTTCGACTCCAGCGGAGCGGTCAGGGATCCGGGCACGGCGAGCAGCGGTGCAACCCATGGCAGCGTCCGAGGCTGTTCGATGATGTTCGTTTGAATTGTTGCCGGACTCTCTTCGTCAAGCGGGTATTGCGTTTGCTGGATGGCATCGCGTGCTGACTCTGTTCGAATGGTATGTCCGAAGAGTGGCTCTGGATTCGTGAGGTCAGGCTCGACCACCGAGTCATTGGCAAACTCGATTCCTCGATTCGGGCGCGTGCGCGGAAACGGTTCCAGCGACTGGTACGCACCGTATTGCTTTGGAGGGCGGTCCTTCGCAGTCGTCGCCGACAGGGAATGACTCAATGGGGTTGGTTCAATGCCGGCAACCGGAGGGAATGATTCCGCATGCGCATGGGGAATCGAAGCGGTCAGGGCGCACAGGCACAAAAGCAGTTTGCCTGGGAGGGTCGCGACGCAGAATCGGATCATTCCGGTCATGACCTTTGTCCAGGAGTGAGCGCAAAGACGTTGAGTTCGGAGGACGAAGCGAGCGGAATATCAGTCGGCCGCAATTCGAGTCAAGGTGCCTCACGCCGTTGAAACCGGGTCAGTCAACGTGGGTAACCTGGTGCGTATTCGTTCGGCAATTGATGCTGAACTTGCCCGAAATTGCAGCCTTGCAGGCAGAGTCGCCTCAGATTTCGAATGCGTTTCGACGCGTCTAACCGCGCGCTTGCGAAGGACAATCCCCGCAAATCGTTCGCTGTGCGTGTTGACGACTTGCAGGAAATTGACCAAGCGACCATCGTGACCTATGTTGAAATGTCGCTTCAATTCGGCATGACTGACACAACATGCGATCAACGAATTTCGGTGAAGTTCTCACCGGATTGATCCGAGCCGGTCGGCCTGCGGTGTTGCGACAAACTGCCTTGGCAGGACGTCACGTCTCGGGCGAATCTCTCGCCTTGTCCATGCCCGGGATGTTTGCGTGATCTTGAGGGGGAAACATGAGAATAGCTGGTCGCTGGCGTCGTACGACGTTCTTGGTCGCGTTGTTGGGCTGTCTGACAGTCAACTTCGTCGGTGTCTCCGCAGAGCATCGGTCTCCTTCGGATCCTCTCGTTCGCAGCGCGATCGACGAAGGCGTGCGACTTGAGCAGTCGCGTCAATGGCGGGATGCAATCGATCATTACAAGCAGTCAGTCAAAGACTTTCCCGAGAACGATCATCTTCAGTATGGTCTGCGTCGTGCAAAGTTTCAGTTCGGAATCGACCGTCGTTACTCGGATGCGTCATTCAAGGAAGAGTTGCTGACGCTTTCGACCGCCGAGGCGTTCGCCCTGTTCGACAGCGTGCTGGACCAGGTCCGCGATCACTACGTCGATCCGATCACCACGACGTGGTATGTCGCGCATGGCACCGAGAGTTTATGGTTAAGTCTTTCCAATCAGCGGTTTGTTGATCAGAACATGTATGGGTCTGACGAACAGAAGGTGCAGAAGTTGCGGGACACCTTGCGTGACGAGTACTGGAATAAACGCCTACGATCCCGTGCGGACGCACATGCGATGATCCGCGAAGTGGCTGACAGGGCGAACAGCCTGCTGGGACTCAATCCGTCGACCGTCATCCTTGAGTACGCGTTTGGAGGATGCAACGGTCTTGATGACTACAGCAATTTCCTGACGCCCGGGCGCTATCGTGACTTGAACAGCAACATCGACGGAGAGTTCGTCGGGATCGGCATCGTGATGGAAGCCGACATGGGCAAGGGAATGTCATTGATTGATGTCCTGCCCAACAGCCCGGCGTTTGAGAATGGTCTGCAGGCGGGTGAGTTCATTGTCGAGGTTGATGGCCACGACTGTCGTGAAATGACGACGGACGAGGCGGCGGGTTTGCTGACCGGCGCGTCCGGGTCGTTTGTGAAGCTTGAGATTCAGGACGCCCGAACGCCTGCGGTTCGCACGGTTGTCTGCCCGCGACGAGCCGTCAAAGTCGACAGTGTGCCCATCGCTGAGATCATCGATGACGAGCAGGGCATCGGCTACATCCGCATGACGGGCTTCCAGAAGAGTTCACCCGATGAGATGGATGCTGCGATGAACCGACTCTCCCAGCAAGGCATGCGGTCCTTGATTTGGGATTTGCGGGGGAATCCCGGAGGATTGCTCTCAGCAGCCGTGCAGATTTGCGATCGGTTCATCGCGGAAGGTCGGATTGTCTCAACGCGTGGCCGTAACGTTGATCAGAATCTGAGCTACTCAGCCAATCGCATTGGCACTTGGGACATTCCTGTGACATTGCTCATCGACGATCACAGCGCCAGTGCGAGTGAGATCGTCGCGGGAGCCATGCGCGATCACAAGCGAGGCACGATCGTCGGTCGGCAGTCGTTTGGAAAGTGGTCGGTGCAGACAATCTATCCCGGCACCTGGGCGACAGGCTTGCGATTGACGACGGCCAAGTTCTACTCTCCCAACGGGGACAACTGGAGTAAGATCGGCGTTAAGCCGGACGTCGAAGTTGCCCTGTCCGATGACGCACCCGTGCATCGCGGGTCGTCCGATCTGGATGTTGAAGGCGATCAGGATATTCAAGCCGCATTAGGGGTGCTCCGCGCACCGCAGTATTCACGTCGATGAGCCCAGACCGATCACAACGCCCTGCAAAGCCGGAATGGGTTCGGGAAGGGCGTGGGATCGGACCAAGTGTCCGCTGGACGTTCGGAGTCGACGCGCCGTTGACCGGCCTGAGACTGGCACGCGAGACGGGCGAGATCCTCGCTGCGGACGAAACGGGCGGGCTGTATCGCATCGACCGTCGGGGTGACTACTCAGCCGTCAATCGTCTTCGCGAACCAATTCGCGAGGTTTCGTGGAGTGATGACGGGCAGATCTCCGTCGCGTTGGTTGGCGACTCGCAGGTTCATCTGTTCGACCGCACGCTTAAAGAGCGATGGATGCTCGATCTGCCGGATGAGTGTCACCAGATCGCAATCGACCCTTACGGGCAATACATCGTTGTCAGTCTAGCCGACTCGGGGAACCTCATCTTCGACGCTAAGAAACGCCGCGTCGCGGGCTTCGAGACGATTCGACCGCTGAAGCACCTGAGATTCCTGACATCGGAGGCGACCCTGATCGGAGCCGCGGAGCATGGACTGATCTGCTGTCATTCGCTGGACGGCGAACAGATTTGGCAGGAGAAGCTGTGGTCCAACGTCGGTGAAATGACAACGACCGGCAATGGCGATTTGATCTATATTGCCGGGTTTACACACGGCGTGCAGACATTCGACGGCGACGGCGATCCGATCGGCTCATACATTTTGGAAGGGACGGTCAACCGGCTCGCGACGAGTTACGATCCGAATCGACTGATCGCTGCCACCATCGAACGGCATCTCTACTGGCTTGATGCGGATGGCGAGTTACTGTGGTCAGCGACGACGCCGCACGATGTCGTTCGTCTGACATGTGACCCCTTCGGAGAATGGGTTGTGTGCGGCTTCGCGGACGGTCATTTGATTTGTCTCGATTGGAGTCGAGGGTAGCGGGGAAACTTGGAATCGCGGAAATAAAGAGCTATAATTCATCGCAGAATTGATGTGTTTGATGTCATGTGAGCGTCGTGATGACAAACACTTTGAATGGAATTCACCTCATCCGATTTGGTGTTCAGTGTTTGAGCACTGAGTGCATCTGATCGCGGTGAGAGTATCGGGTCAACGTGACGCCGATGTCGACAGAGGGCCACTCCATACGATGACTGTCGCCGCTTCTGAGTTTCTGGACGCCATTCAACGTAGTCGGGTTGTTCGTCCGGATGCACTGTCGAGCGCTCTTGAGTCCTTCACGGATGTTGATTCGGCCGATCCGGAGTTGCTGGCGAGGCATCTGGTCGAGCACAAAGTTCTCACTCGCTATCAGGCTCGCGAGTTATTGCAGGGACGCTACCGGCGGCTTCAACTGGAACACTTCATCATTCGGGACATCCTCGGTGTCGGTGGAATGGGAACCGTGTTTCGTGCGTTCGACCCGAAGCGGAACGAGGATGTCGCGCTCAAGGTGCTCTCCGAGCGGTTCAAGCACGACGCGGGCATGCGAGCGCGGTTTCGACTGGAGGCACGCGCGGGGTTGCGACTCAATCATCCGCACATCGTCCGGACCTACGAGTTAGGTGTGACCGATGACGTGTTCGGCGAGGTCGACTATACGACCATGGAGGCCTTTCCCGGCATCGCATTACACGAATTGGTCGGCATTGTCGGGAAACTTCCGGTTGGCATCGCATGCGACATCGCCTGTCAGGCCGCGAATGCGCTGGAGTTTGTGCATCAGCAGGGATTGGTGCATCGTGACGTCAAACCGGACAACGTACTGATCGACAATTCCGGGACAGCGAAGGTGATCGATTTTGGTCTCGCGCTGATCGACGAGGCCGCGCGAGACGAAGAGTTCTCACTGGCGATGATCTTCGGACACGATTGCCTGGGGACGCCCGATTACATTCCTCCGGAGCAGGCGAACGACAGTCTCTCGGCCGATGCTCGATCGGATGTCTACGGGCTCGGTTCGACGTTGTATGTCGCGCTCACTGGTAAGCGTCCGTTTGTCGGTGCATCGCCGAGGGAGATTATCGCTGCTCACAAGACGCAACCGGTTCCCAATCCAAAAGACCGTGTGCCTGATCTACCGGATGAACTGGCGAGTGTCGTCCAACGAATGATGGCGAAGTCGCCGTATGACCGTTTCGGGTCCATGGTCGAGGTGCAGGAAGCCTTGCAACCGTTCGCCGGCCGTCAGCCGTTAAAGTTTGACTTCGAGAAGCTGACACGCATTCGGATGCAGACCGCGATCAAAACCGGACGGCTGAGCATGCGTCGCATGTCGACCGTTGCCCGGCTCTCCAGTGCCGCCCGGCTCAGCGCTTCGACAACACGAAGCACGGATGCAGAGCGTAAGACCCAGGCGCCGACGAAGTCCGTCAACGCTCCCTCGGCTTCGGCCAGTCCGAACTCCTGGACGCCCCAGCGACGAGAATCGGCGTCGAGCGAGGCGGAGGAACTGTTAAGCCAGCTGTCCATTTCCGACGCCCAGGCGGCCGCTTCCGGAGCCATGCTTCGACTCCCGGATGGAAGCTTGTTCCATCTGGCGAAGGCGAGTCTCGTCATCGGGCGCGGACATGGGGCGGATCTCGTGTTGAGTGATGCGCGGCTGTCCTCCCGCCACTGCCGGCTGTTCTTCGACGGAAAGTTGTGGCAAGTCGTTGACCTCGACAGCAAGAACGGACTTGCGGTCAACGGTGAGCGTGTGGTCGATGCTCCGCTCTATCAGGGAGACCGGATCACTCTGGGAGACGACGTGACCCTGCGCATGGACTGGTCACACGGACCAAGGCGGCGAAACCATCGGCGACTTTGGACGGTGATCGGACTTGTCGCGATGGCAGTCGCCGGTGCGGTGTTCTGGGTGCTCCGGTAATGGTCAACGGCTACTGCTCGTCGCTTGCGGAGACGAGTGTCTCGTCCACTTCAATGCGGAGTTGAACGATCTTGCGTTGGTCCGCTTCGAGGACCGTGAAGCGAATCGGCCCCCACGTCAGCGATTCGTTCTTGTCCGGCACGTGCCCCAGTTGCGAGAAGACGAACCCGCCGATTGTGTCGAAGTCGTCATCCTCCGGAAGTCCGAAGTTAAACTGCTCGTTCAGATCGTCCACGTGAACCCGTGCATCGACGATTGTCGTGCGGTCGTCGACGCGATGGATCGGTTCCTCTTCCGCGGGGTCGAACTCGTCGACAATCTCTCCCACGATCTCTTCGAGAATGTCTTCGAGCGTAATCAGCCCGACGACGCCGCCGTACTCATCGAGCGCGATGGCCAGATGAAACCGTTCACGCTTCATTCGCTCCATCAACAGGTCGATGCCGGTCGTTTCCGGGACATACAGCGGCTCGCGGATGATGTCTTCCAACTTTGCCGGCTCGCCATTGGAGTCGAGGTACCTCAGCAGATCCTTGGCATACAGAATACCGATGATGTCATCCGGAGAGTCGCCGATGACAGGGACGCGTGAGTGGCCCGCATCGAGGAGCAGCCCACGTGCCTCGCCGAGCGAGACATTCTTTTGGATGCAGACCATCTCCGTGCGGGGTGTCATGACGGCTCGCACGTCTTCCTCCTGAAGTTCCATGACCCGTTGGATCATGTAACTGGCCCGGGACTCCAGCAGTCCCTCGCGATGGCCCTCGTCCACGACGCTCTGAATCTCCTCGGTGATCGATGCGGCGTTATCGGGAAGCGGGTCTTGCCGCCCCGCGATGCGGTGGACAAAGGTATCGAGGCCGTTCACGAGCACGACCGCAGGATGCAGGAGTCGAGCGACTCCCAATAACACAGGCCAGCCAGAATAGAGCAGGTTCTCACTGGCCACACGCGCCAGTGACCAGGGAAGTGCGACGAGTATGAAGATCGCACCGATCGCAAGCCCTGCCGCCAGAATCACCCAATCCATGACCTCACCGGGAGCCGGGATTGATCCATGAATGAGCGCGGCCACTCCCACCGCCAATGCAGTCAGCTGGGCGATCTCCCAGGCGATCAGGACGCGGACGTCCTCCTTGAGAATCTCGCCAAAACGACCGTCATTCTCGTTCTTTCGGCATAACTCAGCCAGTCGGCTGCGCGAGAACGTCCTGAGGCTGTAGACTACAAATGTCGCCACGAATGCGACACTCAAAAACAGACCCGCAAGGACGTTCAGAACGGTTGGTGACAAGTGAGATTCCAGATAGAGACAATACATCGGTGCAGCGACTGCACCTGACTCACGATTGTGATTTAATAGTGTGGTTCGATTCCAAACTTTTGCAAGTGCACCCGCTCACGAGATTGCATAGTTTCCCGGTCCGCTGGCGTCTGGTCGTCGTATCCACACAGATGAAGCAATCCATGCACGAGATACAGGGCCAATTCCTCGTGAGGCGGACAACCCATTTCGCCTGCGACGCGTGCAGCCGTTTCGCCACTGATGACGATCTCGCCCTCCATGACGTCCATCGGAGGAGTCACTCCATCGTCGTTGGGCTCCGACAACAGGAAGCTGATGACGTCCGTCGGACAGTCATGATTGAGGTACTGCCGGTTGATCGCGTGAATGGTGGCATCATCGACGATCGCAAGGCTGATCTCAGCGAGCGGCACCCCTTCATCCCGCAGAAGCGACGTCGAGATCCGGGTCAACGTCTCAATGTCAAACGTGACGTGCGATTGCTCGTTCGCGACCGACAGAGAAAGATCCGTCGCTCGAGGTGCAGGGGCGTCGGTTTCGGAAGTGAAGTCATCACTCGCGGTCATGCGGAGCGGGCTTCCGGATACTTGATGCGACCATGATAGATGCCGATGAGTGACTTCACCAGCGACTGTTCAACGGTGTGAATCTCGCTCAGAGTCAATGAGCACTCATCGAATTGCCCGTCGAGCAGTCGCTTCATGGTCAAGTCGTGGACGAGTGTTTCGAGTCGTTTGGGGGTCGGGTCGGTGATTGTCCGGCTGGCGCTCTCGCAGGCATCGGCGATCATCATCACTCCGGCTTCCTTCGTCTGCGGCTTGGGACCGGGGTATCGGAACGACGACTCCTCCGCGTCGGTTTTGTGATCCGGACTCTCTCCCGCCTGTTTGGTCGCTTCGTGGAAGAAGTACTCGACGAGTGTGGTGCCGTGGTGCTGTTCGATGAAGTCAATGAACTGCTGGGGCAGGTTATACTGCTCGGCCAGATCGACTCCGTCCTTCACATGGCCGATGATGATGAGCGTGCTCATCGCCGGCGCGAGTTGATTGTGCTTGCTTTCGTTGCCCGCCTGCACGTTTTCGATGAAGTACTGCGGCTTCATCATCTTGCCGATGTCATGAAAGTACGCGCCGACTCGGACGAGCAGCCCATTGGCTCCGATGCTGTCCGCAGCAGATTCTGCGATGCTGGCGACGGAGATCGAGTGGTTGTACGTCCCCGGCGCCCTTTGGACGAGTTCCTGCAACAGGGGATGTGAGGGATCGCTCATCTCCAGCAGGCTGA
>JAGQPX010000101.1 GCA_020426505.1 Planctomycetaceae bacterium
CCGAATTCTGCATCGACAAACTGTACTCGCCCGACAGCAGCACGGGACGCCTCGGACTGGTCGAGTTTCGCGGTTTCGAGATGCCTCCGCACGCCCGCATGAGCCTGACGCAGCAACTCCTCGTGCGGTCTCTCGTCAGCATGTTCTGGCGGAAGCCGTATCAAGGGCGATTGATCCGCTGGGGCACAACGTTGTACGACCGATTCATGCTGCCGCGTTTCCTCGCGCAGGACTTCGCTGAGGTGATTGGTGATTTGAATCAGGCCGGGTATGCCTTTGAGCAGAGTTGGTTCGACTCGCATTTCGAGTTCCGCTTCCCGCTCTTTGGTCAAGCCGAGATCGCTGGTATGCATCTCGAACTGCGGCAGGCCATCGAACCGTGGCACGTGCTGGGTGAAGAGCCGGGCGGAAGCGGAACGACTCGATTTGTGGACTCGTCCCTGGAGCGCCTGCAGGTCCGAGTCAGCAACATGACGAGCGAACGTTATGCGGTGACCGTCGGCGGCCGTTGTCTCCCGATGAAGTCGACCGGCACGCAAGGCGAGTACGTCGCAGGCGTGCGTTATCGGGCCTGGCAACCTCCGCGATGTCTTCAGCCGACCATCGGTGTCCATGCTCCGTTGGTTGTCGATATCGTGGATCGCTGGGAATCTCGCTCCGTGGGTGGAGTGACCTATCATGTCGAGCATCCCGGAGGGGTGAACTCGCCCGGATTGCCGGTGAATGCACTCGAAGCCGAAAGCCGAAGGGCTGCTCGCTTCGAGCCGATGGGGCACACACCGGGGAAAGTCATGCTACAATTTGAGGCTCCGGACTCGTTGTTTCCGCACACCCTCGACCTCCGTCGACCTGTGCATGTGTCCGGATGATGGACTTCCTTCGAAAGCACCTCTGTGGATACGGATACGGTCTCGGCTTCCGGAATGTTAGATGGGTACCAGCCCACCGGTGAGGCTTACGATGAGGCACTTGATGCCCACGGACAGTTGCGTCCTTATTGGAAACAATTCGTCTCGGCATTTTCGACGGAGGAACCGACTGAACTCGTCCGTCGGGCGGAGCATGCCAATCGGCTCTTCCATGAGAACGGCATTACCTTCAACGCCTACAACGACACCCACGGGGGACGCCCGTGGGAAGTCGACTTGCTTCCGCTTGTCATTACCGCAGACGAATGGAAGTCGATCGGCGAAGCGGTTGCCCAACGGGCGACGCTGTTGTCGCTGATTCTCGACGATCTCTACGGACCTCAGAAGCTGCTGGCCTCGGGAGATCTTCCTCCGGAGGTTGTGTTCGCGCACTCCGGGTTCCATCGACCGTTCTGCAATCTGCCGATCCCGCTCGACCAGCGTCTTCTGCTGTTCGGCTGCGAATTGGCTCGGTCCCCGAATGGCCAGTGGTGGGCGATGGCGGACCGGACCGAAGGACCTGCCGGAGCCGGATATGCTCTTGAGAATCGGATCGTGATGTCGCGAACGTGGCCGAACCTGATTCGTGACTGCCATGTCAGGCGGCTGGCACCGTTCTTCATGCAATTGCAGCAGAGTCTTGCAGCCCACGCGCCGCGAGCAACCGAGAACCCACGTGTCGTCCTGCTGACAGCCGGGCCGACTGACCCATCTTACTTTGAAGATGTCTATCTTGCCCGTTACCTCGGGTACACTCTCGTCCAGGGCGGCGATCTCGCAGTTCGAAATGACTGCGTTTTCATCAAGACGTTGGACGGGCTGATTCAGATCGACGTCATTCTCAGCCGCATCAGCGAGTCCGAGTTGGACCCGCTCGAACTCCGAACGTCCTCGGCCCAGGGAATTGCCGGCTTGCTGCAGGCGATCCGTATGGGGAATGTGGCCGTCACAAATTCGCCGGGTGCTGGCTTTCTCGAGTCACCCGTGATCATGGCGTTCCTGCCGAAGCTCTGTCAGCGCCTGCTCGGCGAGGAACTGAAGCTGCCTTCGATCGCGACTTGGTGGTGTGGAGACCCAGCGTCGAGAAAGTACGTCTTCGATAACTTCTCGAATCTCGTCATCAAACCATCGTTTGAACACAGCGGAGGAGCCGAGATCTTCGGCGACCGTCTGACACAGGATGAGACGAAAGAGTTAAAGGCCCGCATCAATAGCGCTCCCACCGACTACATTGCGCAAGAGACAGTCACTCGTTCCTCAACTCCCGTCTGGACACCGGACGGGCTGGAGACCAGCCACGTCGCCCTGCGAACTTTTGCCATCCGCCATGACGATCAGTACGACGTCATGCAGGGGGCACTTGTGCGTACCGCTGCGAAGTCCGGCCCAATGGAGCTGTCGATTACGGCTGGAGACGGAAGCAAGGACGCCTGGATCATTGCCGATGGTCCGGCCGAACACGTCTCGCTGCTGCCCGCAGCCGACGATGAGCTGGAGCTTCGCCGCAACTCGCCGCAGCTTCCCAGCCGTGTGGCAGACAACCTGTTCTGGCTGGGACGACACCTCGACCGGGCCGAGATTTCAGCACGCCTGCTGAGAGTCATTGTTGACCGCCTGTTGGGTGAGCAGGACGCCAGCGACATCCCGGAACTCGTGAGTCTCATCCAGGTACTGGCGGCCGCAGGACAAATCGAACCTGACTACGCGATCGAAGGCTTGAACCGGCTCCGACCGGGTCTCGAAAGTAGGTTGCCTGCGTCGATCTTCGACGCGAATGAATCACACAGCCTGAGGAGCACCGTCTCCGAGATCGCGAGACTGGCGTCGATCGTTCGTGACCGTCTCTCACTGGACACGTGGCGAGTCATCAACCGGATGGATGAGAGCTTTTATCCGGCTCTCCCCGTCGACGCGGTCGCACTCGACGAAACATTCATGCTGATTGATCACCTCGTGCTTGATCTGGCCGTCTGCGGGGGACTCATCAATGATGGTATGGTCCGTGGACCGGCATGGCGATTCCTCGACCTTGGCCGCCGCATCGAACGAACCCAATTGACAGCCGACTTACTGCTGGAACTGGTCCAGGAAGGGCGGCACCCCACCCCCGAGGTGCTCAACGCCGTTCTGGACGTCATGGACCTTCAGGTTACATATCGCGCGCGGTATCTGGCGGCGATTCGGATTGCTCCGGTCCTTGACCTCATGATCGCTGACGAGTCGAACCCGCGTTCGTTGCTGTTTCAGATGAATGAGATCCAACGGCATGTCGAAGCCCTTCCAACCGACCCCAAGCACGTCGGTTTGACGATCGAAGAGAAAACCGTTTCTGAAGTCGTGCATCATCTTCAGATGCTGGAGCTCTCGCGGCAGTTCGGTCCGCGCGCGGACATTGACGGCGAATCTCGCACCAGCGTCGACAAGGTGCTCGCCAGAGTCTCCCAGGCCATGGAGCACTTATCGGAGTCTCTCGCGAGCAAGTACCTTGTTCACTCGGGGGTTCCACGCAAAATTCAAGACGAGCCGGCGCTGCCACGATGAAATACCAGATCAACCATGAAACGCGCTACAAGGCGAGTAACCGGGTGTCGGTGTGTCACAACACGGCCTGGCTGAAGCCGCGAAACACGCCCGTGCAAACTCTCGAACGCCATCAGTTATCGGTGACCCCAAAGATGTCCACTGAGCATCGCTACGACGATTACTTCGGCAACCATGTCACGCACTTCTCGTTCAATGAGGGTTACGAAGAACTCCAGGTGGTGGCATCGAGCCTCGTGGACGTCGTCGAAGACCAGTCTGTCACGGTTCGTTCTCCGAAATGGGAGACAATCGTCGAACGACTCGAAAGCCATGTGACCCCGTCGGATCTGGACGCACTTCAATTCCGTTTTGACTCGCAACGCAGTCATCGATCCGACGAAGCGGCGGAGTTTGCCCGACCTTCTTTTCAGAAGGGAGCCCCCATCCTCGAGGCTGTGATCGACCTCACGTCACGGGTTCATCAGGAGTTCGAGTATGATGCAAAGGCGACGTCGGTGGGGACGCCGGTCGCAGAGGTGTTACAGAACCGCCGTGGCGTCTGCCAGGACTTCGCACATGCGCAAATCGCAATGTTGCGATCGCTGGGATTGGCGGCACGTTACGTGAGCGGTTACGTCCGCACGTATCCGCCGGAGGGCGAGCCTCGGCTGATCGGAGCCGACGCGTCTCACGCATGGCTTTCGGTCTATTGCGGGGAACTCGGCTGGATCGATGTCGACCCAACCAATGACAAGCTTGTGGGTCACGAGCACATCACGGTCGCCTGGGGTCGCGACTACGCTGACGTCACTCCTCTGAAAGGCGTCTACACCGGCGGTGGTTTGCTCTCGCTGGACGTCGCCGTCTCCGTGACGCCCACTCCTTGACTGACACTTGGGACGTCCGTCCCTTTCCGGCGACGAATCCGGTTCGGACGCGATTCAGTTGGACATGTCAGCCGTCGGCTTTGACAATGTCAGAAGATTGGACGCGGTGATACTTGTTGACCTCGGGGTTGGAGATATTCACCGAGGCTCCGTCCGGCCAAGTGATCTCGATCTCCTCGACATTGGTTGCATCGCCCAAACCGAAGTGTGCGAACGGTGCATGTTGTGAGACGTATGAGTCACCGGAGACGATTGCTGCCACGTGCGTCTGACCGGCCGTCTTGACCGTGACACGTGCACCAAGCCCGGAGCGAGACACCACATCGAGTCGAACGCCGATCCAGTTGCCTGCATCGTCGCTTTTGTTCTGCAGGATGTGCAGCGACGGCTTGCGTTCAACGGGAGTGCGGTAAAGCACAACGAGATCGACACGTCCGTCGCCGTCAAAGTCATCAGAAATGACGTTCCTCGAATCGAACTCCGCAGCGACTCCTGCGAGAAATCCGACTTCGAGATAACCCTTGCCGTCCTCATTCATCAACAGCTTGTTGTGTTCGAATCCGTTCCAGGAAATCCCCTTCTTGTTGAAGTTGACGGCTGACGAGATTTTGAAGAACTCGCCCAGGTCCTGATCTTCCTTTGACGATCCCGTGTAGATGTCGTGACACCAGAAGTCCGTGCAGTAGTCCTTGGCCGTTCGCTGACTCTTGTGACCGTTGGCGACAAACAGGTCCCGGTCTCCATCGTTGTCGAAGTCGAACGACGTCGACCCCCATGACCAGCCGGTGCGTGCGACCTGATCGTTGAACGGCGCCTGATTGAAATTGCCATCTTCCGCCAGATACAGCCGGTTTCCGTATCCCATCTCGGGTCGCACCGATTGGTACTCCTGATATTCCTCCTGTCCCAGCCCCATCCCGTGCAGGCGTTTGGCCGTTGTCGAGGACATGCCCGTCATGAAGAAGTCCAGCTTGGCGTCGGCGTTGTAGTCGGAAAAGCTAAGCGACATCCCGAAAGCGTATCGGTTGTCGACTTTCTCATCGGTGACGTCGGTGAAGTGGCCCGCTCCATCGTTCGTGTAAACGTCGAGGCCGGCAAAGTCGCTGACCACCACCAGATCGAGATCGAGATCGTCGTCAATATCTGCCAGCGACGCGGAGTACGTACGGCGATTGCGTTTGCCGGTCAATCCGCTCGACTCGGTGATTTCCACAAACACTCCCTCGCCGTCGTTTCGCAGGAGGTAGGCGGGGAATCCATCGTTGGAGTCGTAATAGGGCGTCGGCATCTGGCCGCCACTGTAGGGGGATTTGTACTGGCCAATCCAGACATCGAGATCGCCATCGGCATCGATGTCGCCGGCCGTCATGACCGTGGGCTCTTTGATGTCCTGAGCGGTGAGTACGATCGTCGGCTTGTCGGTGAACTTCCCGTCGCCATCAGCCGTGTAGAGGAAGACCGTGCCGGCATGGCTCGATCCCAGAAAGTCGGCTCGCCCGTCTCCTGTAAAATCGGCCATCACGCTCGTCAAGCTGGCTCCCCCCGGCGGGAACTCGAAGAACTGTGCCGGTTCGAACTGGAATTCCCCGCGATTCCAGAACAGGAGGTTCTCTGCCGGTGCGAGCAGTTCGGACAATCCGTCACTGTTGAGGTCTCGGGCGATGAGCGGAGCGCGGTTGGCCAGTTGGATGTCGAGGACGGCGACGTCTTCGAAAATCGGAGCAGCGTGACGACGGAGGATCGTCACATCGGTCGCCGCAATGCTGCGAGCCTGCGGTTGATCGGACTGCGAAGCGAGCGGCTTCCAGTCCACCTCCAATTTGCCGCGGATGTTGTAATACGTCTCTTCCGACTCGTTGACGAGGTCGAGGAGGAACGACACGTCGGAGTGCGGGGACTCGTCATCCGGTTGAAAGCGACTGTGATGAAACTCTGCCTGAATCATCCGAAGACCGGAGTCTTGCCAATCCTTGAGCCAGCTTGTCCACTGTTCCGGAGTGAAAGTCATTGTGCCGTTGTCGCAACGAAACGCCTCGATGTGGTGATCGTGCGGCGTCGCCTCGCTCGGCATACCCAGCGTCAAATCCTCGAAGGCGAACCTGGTCAACTCACCAATCTTGTCTTCGCTGGCCCGGATGCGGTCCCAGAGATCAATGAAGGGCTCCTCAAACTTCTGAGCCATCACTTCGTCGGACCAGACCGTTGCGTTCAACTTCTGGCGCTCCTCAACGATTCCGCTGATGGCCGCAACGTCGATGACGCCTTTGTTCTTGTTCTCGATCCCCGCTTCGTCCACCGGTGAGCCAGCATCTGCGATCTCTTCGCCGGAGGCCAGTTGATCGACGCCTTCTGACCCTTTGTCACTCTCCGTGTCCGCTTGTGTATCGTCAGCGACCTGCTCCGCGACGGGCGAGACGTTTTCCGGGGGAGAGGTCGCAGTTTGATCCTGACCGTCGTTTTTGCCGCATCCCACCAGCGTCGCAACCAGGAAGACGCCCGTTACAACAATGGTGGTGTTCAATGTCTGGCGTGCCATGACTCTCACCTCTCCCGTAATCTCTTTGACTCACCCCACCTCTGTTGCCCGCAAGTGGCGCACAACCGGAGTGCCTGTGTCTTGATTTTCAAATAATTGCTCAACCGAAATCAAACGAATCCAGAGTGACAACGGGAAAAGGTACTCAGGCGACGGTTGGTGAAGTTGGCACTCGCCCGATCCGAACCTTGCCACATTGTGACGAGAGCAACGACTCACATCGAGTGGCAAACTCTCGACTCGAATTATATCAAAGGACATTGTGGACCCCAATCATCCAACGGTCGAGCGACGGCAGTCGGGTGCGTTTGGACGTGAGTGGGTGATTCGGGGACACTCAAGCCCTAGCGGCAGTCGAGATTGATGACCGGAGGATGCTTGATCCGAAGATGCGGAGCATCCCTTACATGCTTGATCCCCGATGCAATATCCACTTATTCAGCGGACGCACTCCGTTGCCCCAGCCACAGCGAAAGATCTGTGAGGGCGAACCTGCAGAATCAATAGCGCGTTACGCGGCGAATGACGACGAGGGCCGCAACGAGAATCAGTGCGTTTCCGACCCATGTCGCCCAGGCAGGATCCATGTGGCCTCGCTTCGCTTGTGTAATCAACCCCAATACGAGTGGGTAATACACGCCGACAATGGGGCCGAAGCAGTAGAGAAAGCTCGTGAGAAACTGGCTCTTCGCGTGCATGATCGCGAACGGGCTGCCGAGGAGCACGAAAAAGAAACAGCTGCATGCCAAAGCAAATCGGCTGTGATACTCCGTCCGCAGACGGTCGCGTCGAGCCTTGCCGACTGCTAACTCGGTTCCACTCGCAAACCCGGGCGAAGACATTCGGTCGAACGCTCCAAGGGTGAGCGACATGGCCGCTTCGACCGCCTGTCTTTCCTCCAGTTCCCGTCGATGTTCCTCGATCTCGTTCAATTCCTGATCGATCTTGCGGAGACTCAGATACATCGGCTTCTTCTGACCGTTATCAAGTGGCAACGGAAACTCAAACTGATTCTCTCCCCGCTGGGTCAGTTGGAAAGGGAAACGGTTGCCTCCGCCTGAGGGCGTTTCGACGACCGCGTCGGTCATGTGCACGATCGCGATGCCGCGGTCATGGTCAAACTCGATGTGGGCTTCTCTTGCCTGAACCGTGAAGTAGTTCCCCCGGGAATCACGTTTGCGAAAGACGACATCGATCAACTTATGACCTTGTACTTCTCTCACGGTGATGTCGATCCCTTTCGGCTTGTACCTCAGCCGGGACTCGGTCTTCAGTTTATCAAGGAAGATCTCTTCGACCGCAGCGATCACCGTCCGCTGAATGTTCGCCATCGCCCAGGGAATTACCTGATCGGTCAGCAGGAGCGTGCAGACGCTCATGACCGCGCCCAGGAAGAACGCCGGTCCCATCAGGCTCACCACGTTGATGCCCGCCGCCTTCGACGCTGTGATCTCCTGATCCCCGGCGATTCGCCCGTACACGACGGAAACGGTCATGAGCAGAGTCGCCGGGATCGTGAACGGCAACATGTTTGGAATGATGTAGGGCAACACCTGAATCAGTTGCCGCGGACCGAGGCCCCGCTCCGTCGCTTCCTGAAAGACCCCCACAAACATCGTGAGCACGGTCAACACCGTCAGAACCAGCAGGAACACCTTGAGGAGTTCGCTAAAGACGTACCGGTGGAGCAGAGGCAGAAACGGACGCATTTTGAACGCAAATGAGGGTTCGGCTGGGGCACAAGGGGCAGTGGTGTACGACAAAACGGTCGATTTCGTCAACTGCGAGATGGAGGACAGCGTGGTTTGGGAGAAATTGGGCGATTGTCACGGTCATTTCGTCCCAACGATCTTCGACGGGGACCATTCTCCCTGACCGATTCACCCTGAACAACTTGCGGCACTCGAACCGTGTGACCGATGCACTCTCAAGTCTGAGACATTGCGAATGCGAGTCAGGACCTGTGGAGAACTATGGCGAGTTATGCCGAAGGTGTAACTGCGCCTCACCAGACGCGCCCTGATGCCCTCATGGAAAAGGATCGTTGATGGAACTCTTCCAGAATCTCTCAGACGACCAGACAGCTCTCATCGGCTGTTTCGCCGCTCTCGTCGCCTCGGGACTACTCATGTCGGTCAGCTACTACGTCGGCCAATGGAACCAGTCCGACAAGGTCACAACGCACCGTCTGCCTCAGCGGCAGGCTGACGAGACACGCAAGAACAAGGCTGCGTAGAGAGCCTCAACCCTCGCACACGGCCCGCATCTTCTGCAGTCCGATCGTCGCGACCTCCAACGGGTCCTGTTGCCAGAGGTCTTCGCGGAACAACTCCAGCGAGAGCCAGCGGTCGTAACCGATCTGTCGCAGTAACGACAGGAACTCCTGCAGGTCGATGATGCCATCGCCGGGCATGACCCGATCCGGGTCGTGCTGATCCGGCGGAGGAGGATCAGCGGGCGCATCATCAAAGTGGCAGACCGCGATCTGCGACGCCGTCAGCTTCACGATGTCCTCACACCCCGCACCACCGCGAAAGTCGTGGAACGGGTCGAGCACAATCGTCGCATCCTCGTGCCCCGACTCCTGAATGATCTTGAGTGCGTCGCCGATGCTGTTCACTTCCTCGGCGAAGCCAAGGTACTCCATCGCGGGTCGGACCCCCATCGAGAGCCCGAGGTCCAGCAACTCGCCGTAACGTTGGGCTGCCAGATCGTAGTCGACTTCACCCAACGGCGGTCCTGCGACCGAATGCAACGCTCCGACGATCGCAGCCTGCTCCAACCGTCGTTTGCACTCTTCGATCCCTTCCTTGTAAGCGGGACCGTCCGGCTCGCACCACCCCTTCAGGAAGATCGTCGTCGGCACTTCCAACCCGTGTTGATCGATTGCTGAGCAGATCTCTTCGAGCGAGCCACCCTTGGAGATGTGCAGATCAATGTCGTCGTGCCAGAGTTCGATCGCATCGTACCCTGCCTCGCCCGCGACCCGAATCTTGTCGAGGATCGAGGTCGGCTTGATGGTGCTGCTGTTCAGCGAATAGCGAAAGTCATTCATGTATGAAACTCCCGGACGAAGGGGGCCGATCAAGTCATTCAAGTCGTCAGGGTACCGCTCACTCCACGAGGAGGCAAACGGACAGCTGGATGATTCATCGTCCCTGAATGGGTGGTCGGACCTGACCATCGGGATGTCACACCCACCGGCCCGGTCCATCGATAACAGGGCCATCCGCTTCTCTTCTGACCCTGCCACCCTTCCCGAGTCCTTGTCATGTAACAGGCCTTGTCTTGCTGTGGTCGCGGGTCGCGTCGTACAGTCGGCGTCGATGCAAAGACTCCCCTGCAAACACATCCTGTTCGTGCTCTGCGTGACGGCACTCTCCGCGTGCGAACAACCCGCACCACCGGATGCGCCGACTCCACCGCCTGTCCCGCGTGACGTTCAACCGGCCGACAAGTCGTCGGTCGAAGAGACTGTCGAATCGGACGTCACTGGCGACGCGTCACCAGTCGAACCGGTGACGGATGAGGAACCGGCGACCGCCGAGTCTTTTCGTCCGCCTGATCTGCGATTGAGGCAGAACGCTGACAACCTCAAACCCCTCGGCATCCACGAGCATGCATCGCGGCGACTCATTCTGTACGCAGACATCGACCCCGAGACGGCAGCCGTGCTGCCACCGGTGATTGATCAGGCCTTCGAGACATGGGAAGAGTACTTCGGCCCCCTGCCGCCAGCACGCGACGGCAGTGACTACCAACTCACCGGCTTCATCATGCGGGATCAGTCGCCCTTCCGCACGGCTGGGTTGCTCCCCGTGCATCTCCCGCCGTTCGCTCACGGCAAACATGACGCTCAACAGTTCTGGATGAACGACGCTGACTCCGACTACTACCGCCGTCATCTCATGATTCACGAGGCAACTCACTGTTTCATGCAATCGATGGGAGGCACAACGCGTGACGTCCCCGTCTGGTATCTCGAAGGCATGGCCGAACATTTCGCCACGCACGCCATCCATGACGACGGCACCATCAACTTCGGAGTCATGCCGGACGTCCGAGAGCACTTTGTCGGCTTCGGCCGCATCCCCATGATCCGGAGAGAGGTCGAAGAGGGACGTCTGTTGTCAGTCGATCAGGTTCGCCAACTGCAACCGGACGACTTCGTTCAGCACAACGAATCGTATGCGTGGGCCTGGGCCCTCTGTCACTGGATCGATTCACACCCACGGTATCAGCAGCCGTTCCGACAACTGGGACGTGAGTACGTGGCAGACGGATTCGATCACACCTTTACAGAACTCTTCACCGAAAACCTCTCCGGCCTCGATGCCGAATGGAGACTCTTCGTACGGCATCTCTGTTACGGCTTCGACATCAGTGCCGCCGCCTTCGATTTGCAAGACGCCAATGCCGGTCTGACAAGCGATGTTCCCCGAGTGACTGTCGTCGCAAACCGCGGCTGGCAACCCTCAATGTGGACTGTGAGGAAAGGCGCTTCCTATAACGTCTCAGCCAATGGGCGAACGATCCTGGCCCACTCGCCCAAGCCGTGGGAGAGCGAGCCTCAGGGGATCTCGATCCGCTACAACGAAGGCCGCCCGATCGGCCGGTTGATTGGTGACGTCATCTCCACCCCTGACCCTCAAACGGGTCGACGACACGTCAGCGAAACGATCGATCTCGGCAGAGATGGCGACTTCACCGCACCCATTGACGGGACGCTCTACCTGCGAGTCAATGACTGCTGGAATGAACTCTCAGATAACACAGGCCAGTACACCGTCTCGCTACGTGCTAACGTCGATTCAAAGTGATAGAATCGCAGGACATCAAGTCACACTGCGATCTTGCTTCCACATTCTTAGAGGTAAAGAGTTCTCATGGCTGACGAAGTCCAACTGATCGATGCCCTCAAACAGGTGATCGACCCCGAACTCATGATCAACATCGTCGACCTCGGACTGGTCTACGACATCTCGCAGGAGGAGTCGAATGTCAACGTCGACATGACCCTCACCAGCCCCGCCTGCCCGGCCGGCCCGCAGATCGTCGCGCAGGCCAAGATGGCATTGGAGCAACTCGAAGACGTCGAGACAGCGACGATCAAGCTCACGATGTCGCCCCCCTGGACCCCCGATCGCATGACCGAAGACGCCCGCGATCAACTGGGGATCTTCTGAGAGTTGATGAATCCCTTCAAGGACTCTGAATCATGGTGTTCTTCCAATCTCTGATTGTTGCGCTATTGACGCTCCTGTTTGTCGCCTTCTATGCGATCGTATTCTTTGTCCTACAGCTCTTCGAGAGTGTGAAGGAGGGACCGCTCCAATGGATCATCCTTGGGATACTCGGACTTGTCGGCTTGGTCTACGCATTCGTCCCCCTGATGATCCTGGCGAAGTTCAATTTTGAGGCGAAGCCCCGGATTATTCCAGTCGATCTCGATGATTACGAGTGGCCGCCCGAGGCTGACAAGCTGTTCCGACGCGCATCATCGACGCTGATGAAACTCGGATTCGAAATCGATGAAGCGTTTTTTCTGCCCAGCGTCGTGGAAAACGTCAAGACAATCGGTGTGCTCATGGTCAATCGAGTCCAGCGCGACTGTGCGATGATCGCGGCAATTTATGCACTTCCCGTTCAACCGGGCAGCCTCAAAAACCTTTACGTCGAATTCACTTCGGGTGGCCCGGATGACACGGTTTTCGACACCAATAATTCCGATCAACTCTCCGCGTTTCCCACGCCTGATCGGAAAACCATCTATCAACTGCCGAAGGTCAAAGACGTCGCTGATCTGTATGCGATCCATCAGGCCATCATGCAGCGTGACGGCCTGACCATGTCGAGCAAGACCTTCAAACTCGACACGGAGTACCGTGGGGATGTCATCAAACTGCTGCAAGCCGGAATGGGCAGGGAATTCGCCGATGCAGCAGCCGACGGCTACCTGAAAACCGACGGGGAAACTCATTATCGACCGACCGTCAAGGGCGCGTTCCTCATGGTCTGGAAAGAGTTGTGGCCCTGGAAGATGGTGCGTCGCAATCGGCGCGACCGTAAGGCTGCCGAACTTTTGGAGGAACTGGAGAGGCAGGGTGTCGAACTCCGTCACGCCTGAGCCGTCACGGCATCAGAGTCGGGTCGTTCCGCTCGCGTCGCCACTGGTGGAGACGTAATTCGCGTGTCCGTTTCACATCCCCTGCATTCTTGGAGAAACCGCAGCCTGAACAAACGGGGGCCGTCCCTCGAATCGCACTCCTCTTCCGTGTCTCCCTCCATTTCCCAGGATTGTCGGCCCAGATGAATTTTTCTGAGCGGTGGTATTGTGGGTCGAAGGTGGGCACAGGAAGATGGGAATTGCAAGTTATCTCGACGGATCGATTTCGCTTCTTGTATTTTGAGGGACCGGCGGTGGTCGACGGAGTTGGCTACGAGTCGTTGAGCTTGTGAGAATGATTCGCGTGCTGGGCGCCGTATCCCACAACCTGGGTCGAGTGCTGAGGAAGCTGCCGGGCCGCGGATAGGCGCGTCAGTTCGCGATGTTGTGGCGGCAGTAACTCGCGTTGGCTCTGGCGAATTTCCCCACAACCGATTTGCGACGATTTGTCATCTCCGTCCATAACCCATCGAAGCGGAAACTCCAGCCACTGCCCCTACTTATCCCCTGAACTACCCACTATCCAGCAGATCGGGAGAAATTCAACAGAATGCCGGGTGTTTTCCAAACTCAATATGCGAGAGACAGGACTCGAACCTGCACGGGATGCCCCACTGGATCGTCAATCCAGCGAGTCTGCTAATTTCGCCACTCTTGCGACACATGTTTTTTTAGGATTCCTTGCACGGTGCACTCTCAGGGGAGATCGACTCATCCTCATGGTCGATTTCGAGGTGTGGATTCGTTCATGCCGAAGCCCCGAAAGAAGCCGAAGTATCTCGCTGGACGCGACTGGTTGCAAGCGGGCGAGGAGTCGCCAGCTGACATGACCGGAGCGTCAATTGCCGATCACTGCAACCAATTCCTCACAGCCAGGCACAGCCGGGTTCAAGGTGGTGAACTCACATTGGCAATTTTCAGCGACGACAGGAAGTGTTGTGACTCGCCTGTTAAGACGTCTGGCAGGCAACGTTTCAAGGTGCTTCGGTTTTGGAGATCGCAGGTTGCTGATTCTCGTTTGTGCGCGAGCATGCCAACCACGACGTGTTTCTCGTCACTCATGACCAGCCTATGTATTGGACATCCAATAACGATGGCTGTGATTCTGACCTGTACCGGCGTGTCGGTCCGATGCACGCAAAGGGATTTGGTTGATAGCCCCTGAATGTTCGTGAGGTGTGCCGAAGTCGCAAGCACGAAAGTCCGTCGAAGTTGCCACCCCATGTAAGTAGGCATGTATGGATACTGACGCATTGAATGTGGTCAATGGTACTCGTCGGCGCTGCGGTGGTCGTTTCAGGTCGAAGTGTGCCCCCTGTCCCGAATGCCTGCAATAAAATCTCAATGCTATCTTTGTCCATGCCTGGACCCGTTAAAAGCATTTCACGAGTCGAGTAATCGTTCACAGGCCGGGACGTG
>JAGQPX010000102.1 GCA_020426505.1 Planctomycetaceae bacterium
AGATCGTCCAAAAGACGTTCGACGCCATTATTGAGACGCTGGTTGAGGAGCATCGAATCGAACTGCGGAACTTCGGCGTGTTTGAAGTGAAAAAACGCGCTGCCCGCAAGGCTCGGAATCCTCGGACCGGCGAAAGAGTGGCGGTTCCTGAGAAATATGTTGTGACCTTTAAGCCCGGTAAAGAGATGGAGGAAAAGGTCCTGCAACTCGATCGGGAAGAAGCGTCCAGAATCCAAAGCGAGTCACAAGAACAACCAGCAGAATATGTTGCAGGAAGTCAGCCCGCTGTCCCTCCGTCACATTCCGTGGCAGTGCCTGCGGCTGAGTCCCAGCCACACATGGTGAATAGCCACTCACCCAACTGACTGAATTCACTGAGTGCCGACCGGCACAAACAAGGCAGAACGGAATCCCGCAACCGTTCCGCGAAGTTCAAGATTCGGATGATGAGCGACCGCTTGTCATTCTCCATTCGACACAACCTATGAAACTGTCTTCGGATAGGAGTTCATCACTCGCACGAGCGAGTCTTGACTCTGTTCCGTCATGGACTTCACGGAGGAAGACGATGAGAAGACTCGTCTTTGCGGGACTGATGATTGCCGTTTGCAGCGTTCAGGTCGGGTGCATTGTGCCCATCTGGAGTGCTTCCCCCGATCGACGTGTCAGGCAATTGATCTATGCGTCGGAGAACTACCGGCACATTCCTGAGATCTGGGAACGAATCTGGTTCCTGGACCAGCCGGACTTCGAGACGCCGTACCGAACTCACGGCGGCGTCATCTGACCGTCCTGCCTCCCGCCCATTGGGTCGGCATGTTCCGTTGGAGCATGCCGGAATCTGTCTTCACGCAACCCAAGTGTTTGAGGATCACTCGCGCGCCCCTTGAACTGTGCTGAGCCGCTCACCATCATGGCCGTTGCCCGACCGCTCACGAACCGGGATTGGCCACTGATGGATATTCAATGACGCAACTCGCCGTTCAACTCAACCGCCTGAAGCTCGCGAATCCGATCCTCGTTGCGTCCGGCACATTTGGATACGCCCGGGAAATGGCGGCGTATGTGGACTTCACGAAACTTGGCGGGATCATCCCCAAGACGATCACCGCCGAGCCCAGACGTGGAAACCCGCCTCCCCGCACGGTCGAGACGCCCTCCGGCATGCTGAACTCGATCGGCCTCGATAACGACGGCATCGATTACTTCCTCGAGACGCACGTCCCCTACCTGACGAGTCTGGGCACGGCCGTCATTGCCAACATCGCCGGGCGAAACGTCGATGAGTTCGTCACGATGGCCTCACGACTCGGCAAGGTTGATCGACTCGCGGCTCTGGAGCTCAACATCTCGTGCCCCAACGTGAGCGGCGGTGTCGATTTCGGCACGAATCCGGAGATGGCAGCCGACGTCGTCTCGTCCGTGCGTGACGCGTGCGATCTTCCTGTCATCGCCAAGCTCACGCCGAATGTCACCAGCATCGTCACGATTGCCCAGGCCGCAGCGGACGCAGGTGCTGATGCCGTTTCACTGGTGAACACCTTTCTCGGGATGGCGATTGACTGGCGAAAGCGGCGTCCGATCCTCGGCAACAAGCTGGGCGGCCTCAGTGGTCCGGCGATCAAGCCGCTCGCACTTCGTTGTGTCTATCAGGTCGCTCAGAATGTCGAGGTGCCGATCATCGGCGTCGGTGGCATTGGCACGATCGACGACGTGATGGAGTTCCTTGTCGCCGGCGCTTCGGCCGTACAAATCGGCACAGCGAACTTCTACAATCCGAGCGTGTCGGAACGTTTGGTCACCGAAATCGCGGATTGCCTGAGGGATCAAGCGTGCAATTCAATTGCTGACCTCGTTGGCTCTATTCATCACGAATCTCCAAACTCCTGACGGGCGTTTCAGATCCATGAAAGTCCTTTCCGGCATTCAACCGACCGGCCGTTTTCACTGGGGGAATTACTTCGGTGCGATCCGGCAATACATCGCCCTGCAGGGGAATGAACAGTCGTTCTACTTCATTGCGGACTATCACGCGCTGACAACAATCGATCGTCCGGAGACGGTGAAGGCGGTCAATGAGGAGGCATTCACGCCGGCCAAACTTGCGGAATACACACAGGACGCCGCACTCGATTTGCTGGCCCTTAGTCTCGATCCGGAGCAGGCGACGCTCTTCCGGCAGTCGGACGTTCCCGAGGTGACAGAACTCACATGGTTGTTGATGACCGTCACACAGATGCATCTGCTGGAGAAGTGTCACGCCTACAAGGACAAGAAGGATCGAGGTATCCCCGCGGATGCTGGTCTCTTTACCTACCCGGTGCTGATGGCGGCTGACATTCTCGCTTACGACAGCGACGTCGTGCCGGTTGGCCGCGATCAGGTGCAGCACATTGAGGTCACACGGGACATCGCTCAGCGATTCAACCGCATCTTCGATTCGGACGTCTTTGTGCTGCCCGAATCACGCGTGCTCGACCAGACAGCCAAGGTGCCCGGACTCGACGGACAGAAGATGTCCAAGAGCTACGGCAACACCATCCCGGTCTTCGACACACCCAAGCGGCTGCGCAAGACCATCATGAAGATCACGACCGACTCCACGCCGGTTGAAGAGCCGAAAGATCCGGAGGCTTGTTCAGTCTTCACCCTTTACAAACTGTTTGCAGACGAAGAACAGCAAGCGGCTCTCGCGGCGAGGTATCGAGAGGGCGGCATGGGCTATGGCGAAGCCAAGCAGACCCTCTACGAGGCGGCGATTGAGCACTTTGGAGCCGCATTCGAGCGTCGTGAACAACTGGCCGCCGATCTCGATTCAGTCGAAGACATTCTGCGAGCCGGAGCGGAAAAGGCCCGTGCCAAGGCCAGCGAGGTCCTCGAACGGGCACGCACAGCCTGCGGACTCAAGAGGCAGCCTGTTTCCACGATCAGGTGATTCCAAGAGGGGCCCAGGACCGTGAGTGTGAGTCGAATCTGGATATCCGGCTACCGATCGATTCACAATGTGAAGCTGGAACTGAGCCAACTGAACGTCGTGACCGGAGCGAACGGTGTTGGAAAATCGAATCTCTACAAATCTCTTTCGCTAATCGCACATGCAGTGAATGGAGGCCTCGCCAGAGCACTTGCTGAGGAAGGTGGAATGCCATCTGTGCTATGGGCCGGCCCGAGACTGGGGAAGAAACCAGTCCGCCTCAAGCTCGGCTTCTCCATTGACGAATTCTCTTTCGAACTCGCTGCAGGTCTAAGGCCCCATCACGGGCCATCGGAGAGTTCTTTTGAGTTGACGCTTGGCTTGCCTCCACAGGGCGCAACAATTTTTCGGCTCGATCCGGAAGTGAAGGAGGAATTCGTGTGGCATGGCATGGAGCGCCGGCCCACAACGACCTTTCTAAAAAGAAATGGTTCGATTGTCGAACTGACACGTGAGGGATCACGTCCTGACGAGCTTGTACAAAACATTCTGATCACTGAGTCTGCTCTCTCTCAGGTCCAGCAGCCGGAACTGTATCCCGTTCTGGCACACTTCGCACATGAAGTGGGAGGGTGGCGGTTCTATCATCACTTCGACACGTCACCCACTTCCCCTCTTCGAACCGACCAAGTCAGTACATATAGTCCCGTCCTTGACGAAGACGGTCGCAATTTGGCAGCTGCTTTGCAGACGATCAACGAAATCGGCGATCGTGACCGTCTCATCAATGCCATTGATCAAGCCTTTCCGGGATGTTTCCTTGCAATCTCGGAACACGGGAAGGCACGACTCGGACTGGCCCTGAACACTCCCGGCCTTCTGCGGCAACTCGAAGCAAACGAACTCTCTGATGGCACTTTGCGATTCCTCTGTCTGGCTGCCGCACTAATGACGCCCAGACCTCCATCGTTATTGGCTTTCAATGAACCGGAAACCAGCCTGCACCCTGACTTGTTGCCACCATTGGCGAATTTGATCGTGAACGCATCAAGTCATTCCCAAGTGTGGGTCACGACGCATTCGACTCGTCTTGCGGAATTGATCGGAGAACAATCGGAGTTTCGGCATATTCATCTTCAACTCCAAGATGGTGCGACGATTGCAACAGTTGCCGAGGAGTCTCGGTGAACACTTCGACCACTTCACGACCAGCAATGGCAATGTTAGCAGCCGTCATCGGTGTCGCTGTCTTAACGGCGTTTGCGGCATGGAGTCCCCCTTCAATCCGTAAGCTTTTGCTGTTCTCTGTTGCATATGGCCTGTGTGTGGGAGCGATTGTCAACAGGGCGGCGAAAGACTCTGGAATCAGGCGGCTGATTGCGGTCGGACTGACGCTTGGATTGACCGTCACTGGATTGATGGTCATCGCTGTGCGTGGACATCGGCAGTTCGAGGCGGAAAAAACGGCGGCGGTCAAGGCTGCCCCGGATCAGGCGATGGCTCGTAGCATCATCGAGGCTGCTGCTGTGCATGATCCGCAATTGGCTGCACAACTCGCGGAAGAAGCTGAAACAAGGGAGTTATCCTTCGGCGACTACCTTGCACTGCGGGTTCGGCCCTTGGGAGAATGGTCGCAACCATGGCCGGTTGTGTTTTGGGGAGCCGAAGTTCTCCTGGCGGCGGCGTGCAGTGGTTTTCTCGTCTCGCGGCAATTGCGGTCACCGACGATATCGACCGAAGAGCAGACATGATCATCGGACTCGGAACAGACATCGTTGAGATCACCCGCATCGGTCAGATGATCGAGCGGCACGGGGAACTGTTTCTCCAACGAGTCTACACTGAGGCGGAGATTCGTTACTGCCAGCAGCGAAAGGAGTCGATGCAACACTACGCCGGTCGCTGGGCTGCGAAGGAGGCGGTCATGAAGACGCTCGGCACCGGCTTCACGCGAGGCGTCGGCTGGCAGGACATCGAGGTCGCCAACATCAAGAGCGGCCAGCCGAAGATCGTTCTCCGCGGCGGAGCCAAAGAGTTCGCCAGCAAACGTGGCATCGACGAAGTCCTGATCACCATCTCCCACTGCCGCACCTACGCGACAGCGACCGCCATCGCGATGCAGACACAGGCCCGTGTTTCGTAGCATCAAGTTGAGCAAGTCTGGTTCCAAGGTCCGCTGTGGTCGAAAGGTCTGGTTCACCGCGGAGTCGCTGAGACGCAGAGAAAACGCGGAGGAATTGTTACGAGTCGGTCAAACAACATTGAGCATGGACTTCTGGAGCGTAGAGCTGGAACAACAACAACAACAACAACAACAACAACAACAACACGGGGGCTCATACGTCGATGCGCTGATCGGTTCCTCGCACCAAGAATTCGCCGGGAGTGAATCTCTGATCGCGTCATGGCAACAGTCGCAGGACTCCATTCGACAACTCACAAATCCTCCGCGCGTCCTCCGTGACTCTGCGTCTCCGCGGTAAAAACAGCTGCGACCTGGAAGGAAAATCTGTTCACCGCTTGTCGCGCAGCTGGCAGCTCACCCACGGATGTAGAGCGGGTTCGAGAGTACCCAGATTTGGGGACCGTCGGGGAGGTTGAGCCAGAGTTCGAGGCGGTAGTTGCCGGGTTCCGTCGGTTGGTACTCGAACGTCCGACCGACGTGGGTGGTGACCTCGGTGCCGTCTTTGAGCAGCTTGAAGGTCGCGGGCAGGGGAGAGGCGGCTTCGAGGGTGAGGTCGTCGGTCAGCTTGAGCTCGCTGCCCATGGGGTGGATCGTCTCGCCCTGTCTGCCTTGAAAGACGAAGCCGGTGGGGTCGGCGATCCAGTCGAAGGCGACGTAGGCGCGGCCTGCCTTGAGGGCTTCGCGTGTCGCTTCCTCGGTCAGCTCATTCATCAGCAGGTGGGTGCTGACGTGGCCGAAGCTGCGTTCGTACGGGTCGAGGTCCAGCTTGAAGAGCGTGGCGCCCGGCTGTTTTCCTGCAATCAGTGCGGCGATGGCCGGCTTTTCCACCGGATCGAGAGTGAGAACCGCCTCGTCGAGGCCGTCGTTGACTTGGAGTTTTCCGTCCTCAGTGATGAACGCGTGCAGGCCCTGATTGTGGTGTGAGTCGTTGGCGGCGACGCCGGTGAGCCGGTCCTTCTGGCACAACTCGTCCCAGCGGCGGAGGTAGTCAGCGGGGTAGTTCTGCAGGGCGGCGAAGGATTCCTGGGGGTATTGCTCAAAGGCTTGGATGAGTCCGAACACCTTCAGCGGATTGGCGAGGGCTGCGTACAGGCGTGGCTCATCCTTGACGTCGGCATGGGTGTTGTAGATCTCACTGCCGGTGAGATTGTCGAGTTCCCAGTCCATCCGTTCCTCAAGGTGGCAGAGGAACACCAGCCCACCTGTGGCCCGGATGTTGTCCACTTCCTGTTGCGGTGAGTCAGCCGGCAGGCCCTTGACGCTGGCAAGGGGGTAGTTCAGCAGCCCCTTGGTCTCGGCTCCGGGGATGAACAGCACGCCGTCCGTGAGTCCCCGGTGCCCGTCCTTGAAGTAATCGTAATTGTCCGCCGGATGCTCGGTGAACATGACGATCTTCACGCCCGCATTCTTCGCCCCCTCACGGACTTCCTCCGGCGACGCATTGCTGTCATGCGACCAATGCGAGTGAGCGTGCAGAATGGCCCGGAAATCGGTGTAGCCTGATTCGAGAGTGACCGGCTCGTAGTCCTCTCGTAGGACTTCGATCGCCGCCCGCAGCTTCTTGAGTTCGGGAATCTTGAGCCGATCCATCGCGTCTGCCCAGGCATCGCGAGGTGCAAGGATCGACGAGAGAGCAATTGAGAAGGCGGCAAAGCTAAAAACAATTGATGTAACCGGTCGCATGCGTTGTCTTCCGGGGGAATTCAATGGGTGGACATGTCCCACACGATACACGGTTCGGAGACGAATCGCATGTTCGTTCGCCGTCACGTTCGTGATTCACGGTGCCCGCAGAGTGCGACACACGTTCGGGTCAATGAGCCGCGAATGAGAACTGAGGAAACGCGGATTCTCGCGGATGAAGCGGATCGACACGGATCGCACAACCCGGATCGAGAGAACTCGAATGCCTGAGCGATCGTCGACAAACAAACGGAGGCGTCCACGGAGAACGGGAGCGTTCTGGTGGCGCTCGCCGTTGGCTCGCGGCTAACATACACTGACTTGTGCTCGAATTGATTCAGGTTTCCGGGGGGCAAGGACATGCAGGATTCACGTCACATTTCTCGTCGTCGGGCCATGCAAACGGGGATTGCGACGTTTGTGGGGATGGGACTCTGTCGGAGGATGGACGGTGCGGAGTCCGTGGATGCTCGCAAGATTCCCGTGACGCCGGGGCGGTTGGAGATGGTCTTGCGGCGGCGGAAGCAGGTGGGGGATGAGTGGCAGTTGGTCGAGGAGATGGTGCAATGGGAGGCGTCGGAGACCGCGATCATTGTGTGTGATATGTGGGCCGAGCATCCGTGCAAGATGGCCGAGTTGCGGGTGGATCGGATGGCCCCACGGATGAATGAGGTGCTGTCGCTGGCACGCGATCATGGGGTGGCGATCGTGCATTCGCCCAGCAGCGGCATCAAGTACTACGAGGACACGCCGTACCGGGCTCGAATGAAGGAAGCGGTACACGCTGAGCCGTCGGTGCCGATTCAGGGGTGGTGCTACCTCAATGAAGAGCACGAGCCGCCGCTGCCGATTGACGATTCGGTCACGCGGGGCGAGGCAATCGTTAGGGGGTGTGACGACCCACACCCGAAGCACTATCCGGACTCAGACCGGCATCAGCATCCGGCAATCAAAATGATCGGCTACGACGGCGTGAGCGACAACGGCCAGGAAATCTTCAACTTCTTAGAGCAGGAAGGCCGCAAGAACATCGTGATTATGGGTGTGCACACGAACATGTGTGTGCTGGGTCGACCATTTGGGATACGGCAGCAGGTGTATCTGGGGAAGAACGTGGTCCTCTGCCGGGATTTGACCGATGCCCTGTACGACCCCCGGGATCGGCCGTATGTCAGCCATGCACGGGGCGTGGAATTGGTGGTCGAACACATCGAAAAGCACTGGTGCCCGACGATCCTGGGCAGCATGCTGACCCATGTGGTGCCAGGCTCTGCCGATGCTCCGGAGGACGGTTCGACGAGTTGAGTGCGAACCTTTCATGGGGAGAAATGGTCTGGAATCAGTGAAATCGTTGCCGTCAAGAGGTTGCGAGTGGAATTCCTGATTCACTATATTCCGACGTCAAAGAGACAAAGCAGTCACGGTGCATGTTGACCTCCCCCAGAAATGGATGGGGTGGCCGTTGGCAGCGGAGGCGCGCATTTGCCCGTTCCCCCTTGCAGGAATGAGGTTGCATGCTATATTCATCCGCTTGTCGCGGGGCGGCGTCGTGCTGCTAGCGTAGCTCAATTGGCAGAGCCCCGGTTTTGTAAACCGGAGGTTGTGGGTTCGAGTCCCACCGCTAGCTCTTCCATTGAGGTCCGTCAGTCACAGTTTTACGACAAAGTATCGCACAAAAGGGGGGAATACCCGAGTGGCCAAAGGGGCCAGACTGTAAATCTGGTGGCACAGCCTTCGCAGGTTCGAATCCTGCTTCCCCCACTTTTCGGGGCTAATGGCTCATGGCAATTTGCTCATGGCTTTCAGGATTGGAAGTCAACAGCCAATAGCCATTAGCAAAAAGCCAACAGCGGGTGTAGCTCAATGGTAGAGCCCCAGCCTTCCAAGCTGGT
>JAGQPX010000103.1 GCA_020426505.1 Planctomycetaceae bacterium
TTGCGCACGCTCAACACAAGAACGTGGTGGTTTGATTGAAGTAGTCTCGCCGCCCGTTCCGCCTCCCGGATGCCAGTCCGGGGGGCACTTTTCTGTGCCCCAAAGGTTTTCGCGAGAACCGGTAACTCACCGGCGTCGGCTGCTGAATTGATCGTAGGCAGAAGCCTCGCAACCCGCAAAGAAAAACTTGTCATTCAAAGGCAGTTTTTTCTATTTATTTGTCACTCTAGTGACCAATAATTGTACATCGAACAGGTGGCGTGACATTCCGTGTCCGTTCATCATTCTTGGGCAGGCAATTTCGCACAATTGCGGGCGTTCCGCTGACAATAGACAGGGTGATCGTGACATGGAGGAAAACAGCAAAGATCTGCGTACCGAAATCCTGAAGGTGATTGCTCAGAATCCGGTCATTGGCCGAGCCGAACTTAGACAGTTGGTCGGGCTACAGGACGACAAGAAAGATGCCGACCGACTGAACAAAACGATCTCCCGCATGAAGCAGGCAGGCGAACTCATCGATGGCTTTTACTTCGGCGAAGCATGGATGCAGCACTATTCCCGCTACCACGTGATGATCGCCACGGCCCCACCGAAGAATGGGCAGGCATCTCAGCCAGTTGCCAAACCCACCAACGTCGGACTCAACACAATGTCGGGCGAAGATGAGGAACCAGACTTTCAGCAAAAGGTTTGCCATGACATTCGTGATCTGCTTCAGTCACATAAGGACTATTCCGACCACATGGTACTCAGCGAAGCAGTCATCCTAACGGGAGGAGGGGACTGGGACGTACAGTTGACGATGTACGTCGACAACAAATCCCACGAACTGTTCCGCCGCTTCATCCGCCGCCAGCTTCGCATGCATCCCGCAGTCCTGCGAACCAACACCGTGGCCGTTTCACTGATCCCGCTTCCAAAACAGGACTCGGCCGAACGCTGACTCCGCAAACATCGCACAGACCAGCCACAACTGCTATCCTGATGCCACTACCAAAAGCAACTCGTCCACCACCGTCGCCGGAGTCTCCGGCCACACGTTCAGGCACCATCAGCCAGCAAGAGTGATTTCGCCTTAAACAGAAGACCTGTCAACCGCTGGCAACATTCCCGATGCCGGAAGAACTGCCACGAGATCGCGGTGCATCACCGTTCACCATTTGACAACGGAACCGCAGAGGGAAGCGACCAACCGAACCTAACATAATGTGAATTATGATAAGTCTGTGAACGGCAGCAGGCTATTCGTAAATAGATTTCATCGGTCTCAGAACGCTCGCTCCGCAAGACCGTAATCATGAAGATGACTGAAGTGGGTTGTGATTCTTTTGGCGAGCCATTCGCTTTCGATCTTGAGGCCGACTTCGATGTTCCGCTCCTGCCCGGCCTCCGTGAAGTTTGCTGAGGACACGAAGACTTTCCGTGAATCCACCACAACGCATTTGGCGTGTAACGATGATCGAACTGGGACGTCGTCCGCGACCGATCTCGGGTCGTAATAGACCTCCGGGAGTCGGCATCCAGACGGCCATTGTTTGTCTTTGAACCGCTGCTTGAATCTTGCAACAAGGATTTCTGACGGCGTCGTGTCGTTATCGGGACGTGGCACGTTCAAGAAGAACCGGACCTGAAGAGAAGGAACCTCCTCCATTCGTGAGGCAAGGGCCTCGAAGACCTGTTGCCCCTGATAAACGGCATATCCGATGACCAGAACTGATTGTTTGGCGTGAGCGAATAATTCACGGACGACAACTGATGTGTCTCGATTTGTGATGCCCGGAGCTTCCGGTCCCGATGTGACAAGGTCGATCGGAGGTTCTGCGAACTGTTCCGAACGGTCGGAGAGAATCAACTCCATAACCGTAGCAATTTGCTTCTCGGAGAATCCACTTTCCGACAAACTGACGAGAGAGGATTGAATGGGATCGGCCACGGAGCCAGGGACAAACCGAGCCACCTGCAATGCTGAGTAGGGTGCCGATAGCCTCTCCGTTCGAAGTGCGGCGATCAGACTTTGTAAATCACTGTTGCTAAGTCCCGATAGCGTACCGGTCATGAGTCCCCCTGGCTGAAGAACTCGATGCCGAGATGGTCCACGGTGGGAACAACGAGCGCGCGGTCCAGAAACTCATTGTGCTGCTCACAAGATGTCTCAGAGATCAACAGGCAGCCATGACATGCAGCACCGTGCAGGAAGCGACGTT
>JAGQPX010000104.1 GCA_020426505.1 Planctomycetaceae bacterium
CCGCGACTTCGGTTCATCGCTTGGTTCGTCGGCACTTCCTGTTTTAGCGGAGGCGCGCTAGTTGTGTATAGCTTTCGATCGGTTCAGTTGCCATGAAGCAGTTGCACGAGATGGAACTACCAACAGCGACATTGATCACCATATGTTCGTACCACCAATTTCCAGTGTCAATACAGCTGAAGCGACCATTGTATTCAATTGATGCCCATCGGTTGTTGGGAATCTTGATCGCGTGCTCAGGTGCAACACAAGTTCCTGTTTTATCAAAGAATTGGCGTGCGGGTGCCCCAGTTTGATATCGGTAAGTCAGGATCGCTAAATCATCGTGTAGCTCAACCTCCGCGTTTCGACAGCCAAACCGATTATCCTCGCAATTCGCGACGACCCTAACAGCGACCGGATCGGCGAACTTGTTGCGCTCAGAATATGCGATTGAGTGCCAAACAAGGTCTGTAAATTCGTTGGGCATTTTCAGGGGAAGACGTTTCGGGACGCGGCTACGCATCGTGGCCAAGGAACCACCACGGGATGCTTTCGTCCAAGACGTTGAGATTGTTTGTACTGCAATCATCGCGATTGGATCTGTCGACGAACGTTCACGATCACCGGGCCGCCGGAGAGATCGTTCCATTCAAAACACGCGCTGTCGGCGGCTCCGCGTGCATCGTGTTGTTATCGGGCGTTTGCGTTCTGCGTTGTGTGCCAGTTTGCGCCACATTCAAAGCACTGCTGAGCGAGATGCGTGCGCAATTCAGCATTGCAGATTGGACATTGTGCAGTCAAACCGGCCACCTTCTGAAGTCGGATTGGTAGCGCGCGCTTTTGATCGTCCGGTAGCTCGCTGAGATCGAGGCGTCTGAATCCTGGCCACTCGGGGATCATGCGTTGGGCGGACGTCCAGAATTCTTTGAATCTAGGCTCGACGAGTGATGTCATCCAGATACCGTGGCGTGCTGCCGTCAAGTCGGCGCCGGTCATGTAGCACGGTCCCTGCAATGTTTCTTCGATGCGGTGGTTGGCGAGCGGGCCGAATCGACCGTTGATGAATGGGTGTTCGTCGGGCCAGAAGACTGTGCCGAACGGGATCGCATTCGGTCTAGGATCGCAAGTGGGATCGTGGGCTAACGCTCGATACTGATGTAGGCACACGTCGCAGAGAGTGAAGTGGTGTTCGTTCATGTCTGCATCGGTCGATGCCGTAGCCCGATAACGTCCGCCATCACCGGGTGGCGCGAGTTGACCTTGATTTCAGAAAACGCTGGCAACCGCCACTCCGGTGCATGGCTTGGTTCGTCGCCACTGTGACACTAGAGGTTGTCATCCTGCCATTTCCGAACGACCTCACCAAAATCAGGATACCTTTCTGAAGCACTCTTGACGATCTCCTCCCCGGTCGCCGGGAAATCAAGTTTGCAGCGGGTTCTGAGCCACTCGCGAAGGGTGTGAGTTTCGCCCCAGTGTTGCGGTGGTTGCGTAAGATCGTCCCATTCCAATTCGTCATACCCACAACCCAATAGGCGACAGAACTCATCTGCATTCGATGCGAGAACAAGGAAGTCGCCTTCTGATCCCAGGAGGACGACAGGCGCTAGATCAGAGTTCCGAGTCTCGCGAAGCCACAAGGCGTATGTTGATCCGGTCGACCCATTCCCGAAGACGGCAAATTGTCCTTTCATGTGTTCGTCGTTGCGGAACCAGGACGATACATCCGCCTTGCCTCGCAGATTTATCTCGAAACAACCACTAATCGGATAGCCGTGCGCATCGAGATAGTCACAGACCGCGCGGATGCTCCTCGGCATTGCCACGCCATCTGGAAAGCCGGACTCGACGTCATCTGCGATCACAGGGGCGCTCCGTAAGCTCTTGCGACGAACGACCACGATCACGGGGACCGAGGAAAAAAGCTTGGGTTCAGAACCGACTGCGCCGAGGTCTCCCGTGCATCGTTTTGTTCGTCGGCGTATCGGTGTGACCGAGCATTCGAATCACTCCGATCAACACCACAACCGAATGGGCAATCGTATGATTGGTTGGTTGTCGATCCAACTCGAAACGCGACGGTGAAGAAAAGGACGTAGCCGATTCCAAAGGCCGCAACAATCATCCACATCACCGCAGGAATATCGGCAGAACCGAGGAATAGTCCGAGCGACATTTCGAAGAGGAGCAATAACACAAGGGCCAAGCCAAGACACAATTGATATCCAACATGACGAATCCCAGATAACGTCGAGTCAGGACGTTTGACGAGAGAGGCTCGAATCAGGCAGAAGACGATGGGGAGAAGAATTGCGGAGGCCAGGGCAGCGAAATCTCGGCTGGCGTTGCCTAGTATCAACGAACCGATGAACGACAACAGACACCCGAGCATCAGGACGAAAGTTTCACGAATGGCAACGATGATCATTGTTGTTTGCAATCCAAACGATCCGGCCCGAGCCGACGAACGTTTCGGTTAACCG
>JAGQPX010000105.1 GCA_020426505.1 Planctomycetaceae bacterium
GGTTGCTCGCCTCGGGAGGCGTTTCTGTTCTTCCGTCAGCACCCCGAGCAGATGGTTCGCTTCCCCGAAGCCGTGAAGATTCTGGAAGCTCAGTTCGGCCAGATCGTGACCACGACGACTCCCGCCACGACTGTGACTCCCGCTGTCACCGCGACCGAAACCCCCGCTGTCGCAGGAACCCCCGCTGTCGCAGGAACCCCCGCTGTCGCAGGAACGCCCGCTGTTGCAGGAACGCCCGCTGTTGCAGGAACGCCCGCTGTTGTCGAAACGCCTGCTGTCGATGCGGCAGCCGTGACGACTCCCGCCGAAGTGGCCGCCCCGGCCATCGCCGATCCCACAACGGCCGACCCGGCTGCTCCTCAAGCCGACCTGCCCGTCGACGCACCGGCTCAGTCGGAACTCGAACCGCTGCTCGGCCTGTGGGTCAATGAGAATGACAGCCCGGATCAGCCGATCGCCAAGATCAACCTCGTCGACGTCGAGACCGCGAAAGTGACCGTCAACACGGACCTCGGTCAGACGGAAGTCACCAAGTCGTTCGCCCTCGAAGACGGCACCGTCAAACTCGACGGCGAAGCGATCGGCTCGGTGGTGAGTGCAGACGCCAACAAGGTCGTGCTCAACTCGAACGGCAGCGAGATCACCCTCGTCCGCCCGTAACCCAGATCGAAATCACTGAAAGAGTCACCAGCACCCCGGCCGCCCCCCAGCAGCCGGGGTGCTTCGCTGCGCGGATTGGTTCAACAACAGATTCTTCGAATTACCTCTTGCCTGACCTGAGTGTGAGCTATGTTTGACTGGTTGCTCAGATTGATGAGTGACCAGCTGATGCGGACCTATCTCAGTCGTTCTGACAATCATCCACGTCCAGCGAATCAGTCATCCAGATTCGTCACTGCCCTCCCCTCGATCGAGAGGAGACCATCATGTCGAACAAAAGAGGCGAAGCCCTCGCCGTTGTGTTTTTTCTTGGGGCTGTCTTGTGCTGTATCAACCCGGACGTGTTGCCGGTCCGTGACTGGTTCAATCATATCCTGCGTGGCACGTTCGGCTATTTCCAGTAACCGCCGACACACTGTCTCGGTCGTGTTTCATTCACAAGTCGTTGAATGGTGCAATCACGACGCTATTTGTTGAAGTGCAGATCTGCGAAGTCGAGATACTGCTGCCAGTCGAACGACGTGACGTCGTGCTTGCCGGTGCGGATGTGGTAACCGATGGTGCCTGTCTTGATGGGCTCGTCGACGGGGGGCAGTTCGGTCGATTCACCCGGCAGGCCCGTTGTGCCGAGAAGTTGGTAGACAGGATTGGCATGGTAGCCGGAGAGATACTCGCCGTGCGGGTCCGCCCAGCGGTCTTCGACAGCACTGGCAATGTAAACGGGGCGCGGCGCGATCAGTGCGATCAACTCGTGCTGGTCGATCGGGAGGGCTGACTCATTGTTGTTGTACTCCTGAAACTTGTCATTGAACCAATGTGGGAATGACGTGTTAATTCGCCAGACAGTTTCTCCGAATGCCCGTCGGCTGAGAGCCGCCCCGCCACAGCCGGAGTTGTTGGAGATGACAAGCGCGAATCGTTCGTCCTCCGCTCCCGCCCAGAGAGCCGTCTTGCCGAGTCGAGAATGTCCCATGACTGCGACGCGGGCAGCGTTGATGTCCGGGTCTTCTTCGAGGTAGTCAAGAGACCGGGACAGTCCCCAGGCCCAGGTGGCGATGGAGCCCCAGGCATCAGTTGGTCGTGGGTCTCCTTCGGCAAGCTCTCCTGTGACCTGTTTGTCGAAGATGGCATGCACTCCGTTCTGGAAGTCGTCATCCGTGTCCGGGTCGATATCGCCGTAGTACATGGTGGCGAGCGCATAGCCTCGTTTGACGATCATTTCGACCGGCCAGCGACTCGCGCTCGTGCCTCGTGACTCATCGGTCGCGTGGTTGTCGACAACGCCTTCGCCCTTGTCCCGCATCCAGTTCATGTTGAGGCGGATGTTGGGATCGGCTGCGATGCTGTGATTGCCGTAGAAGTTGAGGCCGAGAAACGCGGGGACCGGTCGTCCTTCGTTGGGAACGTACATCAGCAGGTCGAGAAAGGGACCTTCGGTCCCTTCGGTGAGATAGATGCGGACCTGTCTGCGAGTGGCGGCGCCGTCGAGAGCCTGCGGTTCGTTGTCGAGCGTCTCGAAGTGCATCGCCTCCGGTTTGCCGGGGGCACGGCCGTAAACGTGCTCCTCAAACAGCTTGATCAACTCGGGACGACGTTTGGTTTTCCAGGTTTCTACATCAGCGACGGCCGTCCCGTCCTGCAGCGTGAGGGCATCAGGCAGTGTGTATTCGGGGATCAGCGATTCGTCGTAGTTCGGCTCGAATGAATCATCGGCATGAGCGATGCCGATCACGCTCAGGGAGAGTATCGTGGTTAATCGAAGGAGTGGCTTGATCATCTGTGGTGTCCCGGTCATTGGGGACGCGTCCGTTCGTCATGCTTCGTAGAGCTTGGCGACATAGTCACCATACCCGTTATATTTGATTGTGTCGTAGCGTTCCTGTGAGCCGAGCATCCATTCCGTCGCCTGGCTCCAACGAGGGTGAGGCACGTCCGGTTCGACGTTGGCCTCGAAGGCGTATTCGTGCGGGATGAGGGTGTTCCAAAAGGTTGAGGGTTGTTTGTCTGTCAAAGTGATGCGGACGATTGACTTGATGCCTTTGAAGCCGTACTTCCACGGGACCACCAAACGGATCGGAGCACCGTGCTGTTTCGGCAGAGGCTCCCCGAAGATGCCGGTCGCGACGAACGCGAGTTCGTTGGTCGCCTCGTCGATCGTCAGTCCCTCGGAATAGGGCCAAGGATATGTTGAGTCCGCCATCTGCGACGCCTGTTCGGGGCGGCTGAATGTCTTGAATTCAACGTACTTGGCTGTGGGGTGAGGTTCAACTGTCTTCAGGAGGTCTGACAGGCGAAAACCGGTCCACGGCACGCACATGGCCCATGTCTCGACACACCGATGGCGGTAGGCTCGCTCCTCCAACTCGAATTGTTCATAGACGTCATCAAGGTCGAACGTGCGAGGCTTGGCACACAGACCGTCGATCTCGAACTTCCAGGGGGTCGGCTCGAACTGGTCGACGTACCGATAGACAGCCTTCGTCGAAGTGAATTCGTAGAAGTTGGCATACTCGGCCGCATCGCGTTGGACGGTCTCTGGCCGGCTGTATTCGAAGGAGTCATTTCGTTTGGCCGGATAGAGTCGCTTCTGCTCTTGAGTTAACGGTTCGACCGCCCCGGCCGCTTTCAGTTCCTCATCGGTCGGTCGACCACAGCCGATGAACGAGGACGATAGTCCCGTCCCGATGGCAGCGATGCCCATCGTCTGGAGAAACTCTCGCCGGTGCTGGCGACGATCACGATACACACTCTCCGGCGTGTGTTGTGATTCGGGGATATCCCAGATGTTGCGGCTGATGAATACTGTCATGTTCGGCTCTGCTGTTCGAAATCCTGAGACAGAGTGGATCGGGTGGTATCCCTTCGCTGCCGATTCTACCGGGAACAACGACAAGAGGCGACCGGGCATGAGTGGAAGAGTGTTGGTCCCCAAACTCACCACAAAGTGCGTAGCGTTTCTTCCGGAGATTTGCCGTGATATTCTTTGCTGTTTCACGCCTGAGAGGGCAGAGCGGCTCCCGTTGTTGATTGCGGGCCGAATCCTCGAACAATCTGCCTTCACTTCCGAAAGCCGCGATGTCTGAGCCTGAATCCATATCGACTCCTCCGGGGCAGGGAACGCTTCGTTCCCGCAGCTTCGTGGGGTTGGTGCTGACGCAGATTCTCGGGTCGTTTAACGACAACATGCTGCGGTTCCTTGTGGTGCCGATCGGACAGCAGATTCCGGGCTTGGGGGAAGCGGGCTCGCTCGGGTTGGGAGCCATCTGCTTCACGGTTCCGTATCTGATTCTCGCACCGGCGGCTGGCTCGCTGGCGGATCGTCACAGCAAACGGAACGTAATCGTCGGCTGCAAAGTTGCCGAAGTGATGATTATGTTGCTGGGCATCGCAGCCATCCTGATGGGCAATATCTGGTGCCTGTTCGGCATCGTGGTGCTGATGGGGTCGCAGAGCGCACTCTTCTCTCCCTCGAAATTCGGGAGCATCCCGGAGATGCTCGACCTTCATCATCTCTCCAAAGGAAACGGAGTGATGATCATGGTCACCGTGATCTCTTCAGCCTTGGGAGCCGTCGCGGGATACGGGTTGTATGAGTTGACGGACCCGAACCTGACGGATGGCGTGTCCCTGTCGAGCTTCTGGCCGGCCGCCGTCGCACTCGTCGGCGTGGGAGCGTCCGGACTGCTGACAAGCCTGTTGATCCGGCATCAGCCGGCCGCCAATCCAACACGACGCATGACGGTCAATCCGGTCACCGACACGCTTCCGGCATTGAAGCTGTTGTGGTCAGACGGACCGTTGTGGCGGGCCGCCTTGGGCGTGGCGTTCTTCTGGTCGATGGCATCACTCGCTCAGATGAACGTTGACCGCTTTGGCGGTGAGCTGTTGGGACTGCCTCCATTGGGGATCGGCATCCTGATTTGCGTGCTCGTGATGGGCGTGGGATCGGGCAGTGTTCTTGCCGGTTACTGGTCAGCCGGACGTGTCGAGTTGGGACTCGTCCCGCTGGGAGCAAGCGGCATCGCGATCTGCTCGTTGCTGATCTTTGTGACAGGAAACTGGGTCGATCACGCGACCGATCTCTCGACACAACAGGCGTTCTTCTGGTCGAGCCTCAGTCTGTTTCTGCTCGGTATGAGTGCGGGCCTGTTCAACGTGCCGTTGGAGTCGTTCCTGCAATCGCGTAGCGACGTGCGCACACGAGGGACCATTCTGGCGGGGAGTAACTTCATCTCGTTCGCGCTGATGTCGCTGGCGAGTGTGTTGTTCGTGGTGCTTCATGATTACCTGCATCTCACCGCCGCACAGATCTTCATGGTGGCCGGTCTGGGTACCATTCCGGTGGTCATTGATGCATTCCGCCTCTTGCCCGACATCACCGTGCGATTTCTGTTCTGGCTGTCGACACGAACGATCTATCGGGTCAAAGTCGTTGGCGACGAGAACATTCCGAAGAAAGGGGGCGCGTTGCTGGTCGCCAATCACGTGTCGTTCATGGATGGTGTGCTGCTGATGGGGCTTTCCACCCGCATCATTCGTTTTCTGGTGTGGGGCGATTACTCGAAGATGTTCGGATTACGTTGGCTGTCGAAGACGATGCGGGTCATTCCGATTAAGTCGACCGACGGTCCCAAGGCCATCGTGCAATCCTTGCGAACGGCGAAGGAGGCCTTGCAGGATGGCGAACTCGTCTGCATCTTCGCTGAGGGACAAATCACGCGCACCGGACAGATGCAGGCGTTTCAACCGGGCTTGATGCGAATTGTCTCAGGGACGGGATGTCCGGTGATCCCGGTCTATCTTCATGGGCTGTGGGGGAGTATCTTCAGTTTCAGGGGAGGAAAGTTCTTTTGGAAGCGACCGAGGAAATGGCCCTATCCTGTCACTGTCGTGTTTGGCGAACCGATCGCTGAGCCGGAGAGTGCAAGTCAGGTCCGTCAAGTCGTCGAACAGTTGGGAGTGGAAGCCATGCAACAAGAGAAAGCCAATCAAGTCGTCCCCGTCCGTCAGTTTATTCGCCAATGCAAGCGGTCGAAAAAAGCACTCAAGTTTGCTGATTCGAGCGGGCTGGAGACCACGGGCGTCCGTTCGTTGATCGGAGCTTTGGCCTTCAAGCGAGTGCTGGAGCGGAACGTCTTCACCAAAGGGGAAGAGACAGTTGGTTTGCTGCTCCCCCCGTCCGTCGGAGGGGCTCTCGCGAATATGGCTGTGACGCTCTCCGGTCGCATCACGGCGAACCTGAACTACACGCTCAATGACGATGTCTTAAATTACTGTGTGCGGGCAGCGGGAATTAAGCACGTCATCACCAGTCGCCGTTTCCTCGAAAAGAAGCCCTGCAACATCACCGATGCCGAGATGGTCTACATGGAGGACCTCAAGGAGCAGGTGACCGGCGCCGACAAAGCAGCCGCTGCGTTCTGTGCTTACGCCGTGCCGTCACGCATGCTCGAAGCGTCACTGGGCTTGAACAAAGTGAACCCCGATGACGTCTGCACGATCATCTTCACCTCCGGCTCGACC
>JAGQPX010000106.1 GCA_020426505.1 Planctomycetaceae bacterium
GTCGGGGGTTCGAGTCCCTCCACCGCTACTGATGGACGGCTTGGCGGGACGGGGATCTCGCTGAGCCGTTTTTCGTTCTGGGCGAGTCCACCTGGTGCTGTCGGAGAGCTACGCTTCCAGGAACTTGCGGGGGAGTGCGATGGAGTAAAGTACCGTGAGGCCGCCGGCGGCGAGGAGGGTGATGGGCATCCAGGTTGGCGGTGAGAACTGGTGTTTCGTGACCGGCGAGATGCGCACGAAGACCTGCGGCATGCGGGCCTGTGTCATTTCCGTCGAGTTCCGTAACGTCACCTGATCGACGAACAGCAGGGTGCTGCCCACTATCATGAGCGACAGGCCGAGGCCGATCACGCACGGGCGAATGAGTCGCAGAATGAGGGAACGCATGAGAGGGGTGTCGGGATACGAATCGGGCATGGTCCGCGCATCCCTGCCTTTCGGTCATCGGCGATCGCGACGATCAACCTCAGTCTCCTGTTAGGTCGCCGGCGGGATTCACGGGATACGCGTGAAGATTCGGGGTTTCGACGACCGTCGTGGTCGCATCGGTTCTGCGGGTTCTCCTGTTTCCAACTGCTGGAATCGCCCTCTCTGCTGCGTTACAGTGTCGTGCTTGCGGATGTTCAGAATCGTTTGACAGAGAGAGCAGAAACGTGGACGCGAACATTGTGTTGTTGCCCGGCGACGGGATCGGACCGGAGATTGTCAGTCAGGCGGAGCGTGTTCTCAGGGCGATCGCTGAGCGATACGGACACGAGTTTGAACTGTCGAGCCACCCCATCGGCGGCTGTGCAATCGATGAGTTCGGTGATCCGTTGCCGGAATCCACGCTCAATGCCTGCCGCAAGTCCGATGCGGTCCTGCTCGGAGCGGTCGGCGGCCCGAAGTGGGACGATCCGCATGCGAAGACTCGCCCGGAGGCGGGGCTGTTGAAGATTCGCAAGGAACTCGGCCTGTTTGCAAATCTGCGGCCGATCAATCCCCATCCCGCGTTGCTCGATTCCTCGCCGTTGAAGCGACATATCATCGAAGGCACGGACATTTTGTTCGTCCGCGAACTCACCGGAGGCATCTACTTCGGCGACTCGGGACGTCAGGGAGAGGGCGATCACGCGTCAGCGTTTAACACGATGGTCTACTCACAAGCGGAGGTGAAGCGCGTTGTGCGGGTGGCGGCGGCTGCGGCTCTTAAACGGCGCGGGAAGCTCACGTCGGTCGACAAAGCGAACGTCCTCGAAGTCTCTCGGCTCTGGCGTCACACGGCGGAAGAGGTCGTCAAGAAGGAGTTTCCGACGCTCGAATACGAGGTTGTGCTCGTGGACGCGATGGCCATGCACCTCATCTCGCGACCGACGGACTTCGATGTTGTGGTCACGGGTAACATGTTCGGCGACATTCTGACCGACGAAGCATCAATGCTGCCCGGCTCGCTGGGATTGCTGCCTTCGGCTTCAGTTGGGGAGTCGGGACCGGGTCTGTACGAGCCGATCCACGGATCCGCTCCCGATATCGCCGGCAAGGGAATCGCGAATCCACTCGCAACCATTCTCGCGACAGCGATGCTCCTGCGACATTCGCTCCAACTCGGAGCCGAAGCAGATGCCATCGAAGCAGCGGTGACACAAGTCCTCGACGCGGGTCATCGCACGGCAGACATTGCTCAGAAGGGTGAGTCGTCGATCGGCACGACCGAAATCGCGGACCACGTCCTGCAGGCGATGTCCGGCTGATCGTCATTTGACCGCAGTTGATTTCGACCAGCATGCCGCAGAATATCGACGTGCACCCGTCGGTGCCATGTGGATGCGTCTCGTGTTACGATGTGGATTCAGTGACGCGACTCGAAGAAATTCTTATCGACGGGAAATCACTATGCGCCGCAGTCTCTTTGCGAGTCTCTGTCTCCTCGGTTGTTTGACGGCGTCCGTCTCCGCTGGCGATGTCGTGTTCTATGCAATGGGAGATGTGCCATACTCCGATGCGGAGGACGTGCTGCTTCCTCAACAGATTGCGGGCCTCCCTGACGACGGGCTGTTCGTCGTGCATGTCGGCGACATCAAGCCGGGAAGCGTGCCGTGCGATGAGGCGGTGTACATCAAGGTGTCCGGGATGCTGCGGAAGTCGCGGACGCCGACGTTTATCATTCCGGGTGACAATGAGTGGAACGACTGCTTCGACCCGCGTACGAGTTGGGGCTACTGGGAGAAGTACTTTCGCCGGTTCGACCAAAACTGGCATCACCAACTTCCCGTCTTCCGTCAACTCGAACGTGAGGAGAACTTCTCGCTCACTCACGACGGCGTACTGTTCATCGGACTGAATCTCGTCGGTGGACGCGTGCATGATCCGGACGAATGGAAGCAGCGACACGCCGAGTGCCTCGCCTGGACGAAAGCCAATCTTGACCGCTTCGGTGACGAGGTCCGCGCGATTCTAATCTTCGGTCATGCATTGCCGCGCCCCGATCATGACGACTACTTCGACGGTCTCAACACGCTCGCTGCTGAGTCGGGCAAGCCGTTCCTCTACCTCCACGGCGACGGCCACCGATGGGTGCAGGACAATCCCTTCGCAGCGAAGAACATCATGCGTGTCGAAGTCGATCAGGGAGGCATCGCACCGCCGGTGAAGGTGACCGTGACTCACGATGCTGAGCAGCCGTTCGTGTTTGACCGACGAACGGAATAACGTCTGCGAATGTTGCGAATCAGCGATGGCCATGTCGAACGCCAACACGAGGTTCGCTACATCCGTTTCATTCGCGGTTGGCTTCAAGCGGGGAACAGACAATTATTGCGGCGTTTCGGCACCAAATGGCCTATGTTTCGCGCCTGAGCCGCCACAGGGGACGCCACACTCTGCTGCTCCCTACAATAGAATCGAGGTGGAAGAGTTCGCCATGTCCAAAAGTCAGAAACGAGTTGTGCGTCAGCCGGCGACGAAGTTTGCTGGTCTGCAGAAGAAGCTTCGGCAACGGAAGCCATCGAATCGCATCGTCAAGAAAGGAAAACCATGACGGCCCCATCACCAGAGCAGCAACTCGACCGGATGATCACCGGCTACTGGATCTCGCAGGCCATTTATGCGGCCGCCAAGTTTGGGATCGCTGACCACCTCACGTCGGGTCCCCGGTCAGTCGAGGCGTTAGCCGACGCGACGTCGACGAATCCGGACGCTCTGTATCGGTTACTGCGGGCATTGGCGAGTGTGGGCATCTTTGCTGAAGGAGAGGAGCGACAGTTCTCGCTGACGCCTCTGGCGGAGCCGTTGAGAAGCGATGTGCCCGGATCGAAGCGGGCGTTGGCTCTCATGTCGGGCGATGAACAGTTTCGGGCTTGGGGTGAGATCGAATACAGCATCCGCACCGGAGAGATTGCGTTTGATCAGGTGTTCGGGCAGCCAATCTTCGACTACCTCGGCGAGCATCCGGAGAAGGCCCGCATTTTCGATGCCGCCATGGTCGGCATTCATGGGCGGGAATCGGACGTCATTGCGAAGGCTTACGACTTTGGCCGGGTGAAGTCGGTCGCGGACATCGGCGGCGGAAACGGTTCGCAGATGATCGGCCTGCTTCAGCATCATTCCTCGCTGACCGGGGTCGTCTTCGATCTGCCTCACGTCATCGAAGGTGCGACGGATCGTATCGACGAGGCTGGCCTCTCCGATCGATGTGAACTTGTCGGTGGCAGCTTTTTTGAGTCGGTGCCGGGCGGGGCGGACGTGTACATGATGCGGCACATCATCCACGACTGGCATGAGGAGAAGGCGCTCACGATTCTCAGAAATTGTCACTCCGCGATGCCTGACGACGGAAAACTGTTAGTCGTCGAAAGCGTCATCCCGCCGGGTAACGAGCCATTCGGCGGGAAGTTTCTTGACCTCGTGATGCTGTTGATCCCCGGTGGCAAGGAACGGACCGAGGAGGAGTACCGCGCCCTGTTCGAACGGGCCGGGTTCGAACTCACGCGGGTCATCCCGACCGAGACCGAGGTCAGTATCGTCGAGGCTGTCAAGAGGTGAGTCTGGGCCGACCGAATAGCGATTACACTCTGGACGACGGAGCGTGATGGTTACTCTTGAATGATGATTCGAGGCGTGACCATCATCATCAGTCTCTGTGTCTCTCGCCCGATGCCCGTGTTTCGGAACAGGCGATTGACGTAGGGGATCTTGTTGAGAATCGGAACACCCGCCTGATTGCGACCTTCTCGCAGTCGTTTGATTCCGCCCAGCAGCACCGTGCCACCGTCCGGAACGGTAACGGTCGTGTTGACGCTGATGGTTCCCTGGAACGGCTGTTCGATGTTGATTCCGCCACCGAAACCGCTTCCCTGATCGGTGTCCTCTTCCGATGAGTCATCGTTGTCCGATGAATTGCCAGGCTGATTTCCGCCGTTGCCGGCCGGTGGATCGTTGGTCGTCGACTGATCGAACAAACCGTTGTCGATGGGGCCGCCGATCGTGTCATTGACGTCAAAGTCGAAGTCGACGCCGATCCGTTCGAAGAATCGATCCTGTATGGTGATGAACCGGACTTCGATGGTGACCTGCAAGTCCTGAATCCGTCGGAGTTGCGAGAGCAGGTCAGCGATCTCTTCGTGGACCGACTGAGTTTGACTCGTGATGAGCGACAGCGTCCGTCGGGAGGGGCTGTCGTGCGTTTCGTCGTCCGCAGTGTCCTCATCGTCGAGTTCGACCGTTTCGATCAGATCGATGAGCGATTGATAATCGGCCTGTGAGGAGGCGTCGTTCGTCATTCCGGTCATGCCGCCGTTTGTTGATGTCGTGTCCGTGTGAGCATCCGCATGATTGCCTTCACAGGCGACGTCATCACAGCAGATCACAACGGGATCCGACGGCAAGTCATGTTCGTCTTGTCGAGGCGTTGCGGCCTGGCCACCAGTGGCCCCGGAGAGCAGCTGTCTGTCTTCCAACAGCTGGACCTGCATTGGAACAGAATCGATCGTGTGTTTCTGACGGCGGTTCGTTGACTTCCAAAACATGGCAGACTCCCCAAATCGTGACTGGCCGTTGCATGTCTGCCCGTTGTGAGTTTCGATCTTCGGATCGGACACATCTAGACTCTCAGTCGGATTCGACTTTGAGTGTGAGGCAGTGACATGCGTTCCTGCTTCGGGGGACAGAACGCACGGGATTCAGAACCTGACCGACAAACGCCGGTTTTCTTGTAACAATTCGCAATTCGGAGGAATCTGCCAGAATCTCCGGAATTCCTGTCCGGTCCCTGGCAAGGTTCGCGATCTCAGTCTTTTGCCCTGATCGCAGATCTCGTGGATCGGAGGAAAATCGAGAAGGACGGCACCACTTCAAAGTCCCGTTGATGGTGGACTGGTTGAAGGGCCATCATTCCGATGTGTGCCCGCTGTCGGTTCTTCAGCCATCGGAAGTGGAGACGTCTCCTGTGTGACGCGGATGCGGTCCACCCTCCACCACGCACACAGAAGACGCCAGACATCTCGCAAGAGCAGTCGCATCGTGTGGATCCCTTGCTTATGACGTCGGTTCCACGACACGTTCCTTCAGCGCCTCGAACTCCGCTTGCAATCGCTCGCGGCGTTCCTCGGCGGCGAACTTGGCCTCCAGAGCGTCGGCGTCTGGGTCGCGGCCTTCGAGTCGGTCGTAGGCGTCAGTCATGGCCTCGGCTCGCTCGACCTTCCGTTCGAGTCGACCGAACTCTGCGAAGGCGGATTGCCCCTCGCATTTGTCGAGTGCCCTGTTGATGCTGTTCGACGAATTGGCACGAGCCAACCTTGCGACCAACAGCGTCTTCTTGTGCCGGGCTTGCCTGATCTTATCCTCCAAGTCGCGGTACGATGACTGGAGACTCTCCGTCTGTTCCTTCTGCGTCTCGTAGGATTGTTGCAGCGTGGCGATGCGTTCCTCCGCACGCATCTTCTGCTCCAGTGCACTCTTCGCAGCCGACTCATCATCACGCTTGAGAGCAGCTGCCGCCCGTTCATTCCACTTCTCGGTATCATCACGGGCACTCTCGACCTGTTTGCCGAGTTGAATTTCATCCGCGATCGCAGCCGCGACCGACTCGCGAACGGCACACAATTCCTCCTCCATATCGCAGATAAGTTGATGCAACATCCGCTCCGGGTCTTCGACCTTCTCTCGCAGGGCGGTGATGCTGGAACGCATGACAAAGCTGAAACTGTCGATCCATTTCATGATAGTGTCCTTGTTGATGGTTGATGGTTGAGCGCGTCCGTGGCGGCTCCCTTCTCCGAGACCCACGGGGCGTAGCCCGTGGGCTTAACTACTCCCTACTCCCTACTCCCTATTCGCTATTCCCTCCGTTACTCCCACGCTTCCAGCTTCGCAGCGATCACGCGCAGCTGTTGGAGCATGTCCTCTCGATGACGTTCGCAGTAGGCGGCGAGGGAGATGACGGCGGCTCCCACGCCGATGCCCGTGATCCAGAGCAGGTTCGGGTTGTCGATCGTGCCTCGTACGACCATCGCGATGATGTCCGCCACGAGGAACGCCGAGCCGGTGTACATCAAGGCTTTCACCCGCAGTCCCATCGCCACGAGTGCGACGGCGACCGAGGCGACCATCAGCACGATCATGTGCAGCCAGCTTCCGCCCAGAATATGGAAGGCGGGTGACACAAGGATCATCAACGCCCCGGCGTATCGCAGCGGGTCGTGCATCTTCGCCGGCAGTTCACGCTTCAGCAGTTCGACGAAGGCAATCATCGTCACACCGAGCGGGATGAGGAACAACTGCGGATCGGTCCAGTGCAGCTCTCTCCACAGCAATGCGAGTGCCACATTGAGGATGCCCGCCGAGCCCAGCAACAGACCGGGACGCCGTGTCTCCAGACCCCGCCAGAAGTAGAAGCCTCCCGCGAGCAGCAAGGCGAGACTGTTTGCCCCCAGCCAGAGTGTCTGGGTGTAGGCGATGTGCCGATAGACGCCGAGGCCGACGGTTACCGCTGGCAGCCACAACCCGGTCGTCAACAGGGGCTTGTGCAACACGGTGAAGCGCGTCGTCTGTCCGGCCCACGTTCCGATCGCCCACGCCGCCACTCCCGCAGCGAGGGTGAGGTACAGGCTCCATCCGGCTCCGAGTGTGATCACGCCGAACAGCACGAGGTAACCGATGCCCGCGGCAACGATCGCTTCCGCCAGCCACACTCGCAGTTCTGCCACTTCACGACAAGCAGCCGCATCGCGAGTCGAAAGTTCCGTGTCGTTAGACTCGGCCCATTTCCAGATGGCCTCACGAATCTGCATCGCTGCATGAATGGCGAACACGCTGATCGCCATCAAGATTTGCAACAGACTCAGCGGCTCGCCCCAGAGCAGGCCCGTGCTGAGGATGCAGATGCCCGTCACCAAACCGAGGGCTGTCAGTTGCACGTGAGCGAGGTCCGTGTGAGTGCGAGCCCGATCGCCTTTGGCCCACATGGCCGTCATGAGTGACGCGGCAGCCGCGAGCAACAGGCCACTCTCGGCAAGCAGGCGAGGCGTGAGATCGAACACGGAATGTGCAGCCGGGCAGATCCATTGACACAAACCGCTGAGCACCTGCCAGTTGAAGACCATCAGCAGAGCGGTCCGTGACGTGACGTCACTCCGCATCCGCGACAGCCACCACAGGGCGACGAGCGCAATCCCGCCAGCAACTCGCATCGACAACGTGAACCACGGCAGTGACGCCACACTGATGAGGACCGTCGTGCCGACGATACACCAGTCGACAGCCTTGAGCACATGACTCGGCTCACGATCTTCCAAGGTTGAAACTCCGCGGACGATCGCGATCGCCAGCAGTGACATGCCGGCCCACAGGGTGGGCACCCATTCGATGAGCGATTCGATGCCGGTCAGTTGAATCATGGCAGCCGCACTGCACATCAGGGTCGCGATCCAGCAAAAGATCGTCTGCACGAGAGACTGACGATGCCACGTCGAGTGGCACAGCACTGCGAGAGTGATCACGACAGCGATCCACGGACCGAGCGAATGTCCGAACAACGTGCACAGCGTCAGGAACGGGACCAGGAAGACCCCCATCAGCAGGATGCTGCCCCACCGACCGATATGGGCCGCCGGTCGAGCGAACGCTTGAGCCAGAACCGTCTGCGGTTTGCGAGCGAGTACGAGGCTGAGCATCCAGTAGCCCGCCAGAATCCCCGCAAGAAGATTCACGACGCCCTGTTCCCACCCGTGCTGAGCGGCGATGTACAAAGGATAGAATGCCGCGAATGACAGTGCTCCTTCGCCGATGAGATTGAGTTTCGCGGTGCCGAGAATGTCACTCGTTCGATCACGCCGCCAGCGAACCGCGTGGACGAGCAATATGGCCGTGATGATGCCACCGGAAAGCAGAGGCATCGATGGGGCAAAGGCGAGCGATCCCAGCCAGCAAGCGGCCGTTCCGATCGCGACGATCAGACTCGTAAGTTGGCACAGAGGCAGAGTGTCCCATCGGCTGGTTCCAGATGCGAATCGCAGAGACCAGCGGTCGATGAGAGCCCCGGGAATCAACAGCAGAGCACCTGCGATTGTCCAGGCGATCAGTGGCAAATCGTTCACAGCCGTCCATTGCAAAACGCCTGTGACGAACGTGCTGACCCCAGCCGTCGCAAACAGCGATGCGACAATCGCGAACCCCAACAGGCGACGGTTGCAGAACAACACCATCTGCACTGCGAACAGGCCGGCCATCACCAGACCCACCGGGAGCAGTGCCTTCGCATGGGTCACGGACACCGCGAGTAACAGACCGCCCAGACCGATTGAGATGTGTCGGAGAGTCGGTGCAAACAGGGTATCCCCTCGTCGACGTTGCCACGCCGCGAGAACGGTCGTCAGGGCGAGGAAGGGCAGATAGGTCAGCCCGTAGAAAGCGTACGGCAATCGAGGCTCATGGACTGCTGATGCACCGTGCTGCACGGCTGAGCGGGCGATCTCTTTGAAGAACACGGGTGAGGTCTGATACGCCATCATCGTGAAGAGCAGCGTCATCCACACGAAGCCCGCATGACGCGTGCGGCGGGCGGTGAGGAACATCACAACCGCAGCCAGTGCAGCGGTCGGCACGAGAGTCACAGTCGCCGGGTAGCCGACCGTAGACAGTGCGACGCCGCCGACTGCAGCCATCACGCCAACGAACATGGGCATCGCAATGTGCCACGGCAGTGGCCGCGAGCATTCGTCGTTGCGCGCTTCATGCACTCGTGCCCAGGCGTCCGAAGCGAGCAATATCGGAACGGCGACCAACACAATGCCGAAGCCGATCCATGCCCAGTGCATCGTTGGCGCGAGCATCAACAGGAACAGAGTGAGGAAGTGTCCACCGAGCAACAGGATCGGAAAGAACCCGTAGATCCGCGGCAGGCGATGTTCTTCCGTTAACCAGAACACGTGCCGATTGACCTTCACCGTGCCGATGGTGAACACGCCCCACAGCACGAGTGCTGCGATCGGCACGAAGGCAGCAGGAATCAACGGCAACACGGCTCCCGCCACACAGAGTGTCAGGAAGCTCGCCAGGAACGTCGGCTGCGTTCGTCTGAGGAAGTGTTTGAAAATTCGCCGTGATGCAAACCACGAGAAGACGGCGTTCACCCCTAGCAAACTGAGCAAGCCGGCGTGCTTCATGAGTCCGGCGAGTGTCAACATGCCGTCCGGCTGCACCCAACGGACGGCAAGGAATGTGAGTGGCATCAACAGCACCGTGAGGGCCATCAGCCCGGTCCCCGTCTTCCGCAGCGCGAGGCGGTGATAGGCCAACTGCCCCGTCCCATGCACGCCCGCCGTGTAGGCGAGCAGGATCGCGTACTTCCACAGGGGCGTGTAACTGGCCCAATGCGTCGTCACGAGCATGAGCGACGACCCGAACAGGATCAGCATGCCCAGCCCAAGAATCCATTTGATGTTCCCCTCCTGCAGAAAAGCATCGAGGAAACGCATTAGCGGCGGACGACGTTCGGCTTCCATACTCATGAGTTAGTTCTCTGCCCAGGGTGGATGGATCGGCCGTCTGTTTGCGATAGTCGGCTTTCGCCGGACAACGACCGAAATGGGAGTTCACACGGACTGAGGCGAGACGATTCACGGAATATCACGACGGATCGGGAACTTTTTCAAAGTCCGACTCGAACTGCGATCGACCGCTCAACCGCGTTTAACGACCGTTCGCAGAACGGTCCCCCGCCTTGCATTCGGCCACCGATCGCAGAGAATGGTGACATCACGATTCACCCCCACAGGAGCGACTCATGCGGACTTTGATGGCAGCCGGATTGTTGATTGGTGCATTCTCCCTGACTGCTCGCGCCGAAGAGACCGGCGAGTGGGTCAAGCTGTTCGACGGGAAGACGCTCGACGGTTGGAACTATGACGACAGTTTCTGGTCGGTGCAGGACGGAGCCATCACCGGGCAGACGACCCCCGATCATCTGCTCAAGGGGTACAACACCTTCTGTGTGCTCGCGGATCGTGAGCCGGCCAACTTCCAGCTGCGGCTGAAGTACAAGATCGTTGGCGGAAACTCGGGCGTGCAGTACCGCAGCATGGTCGTTGACGACAAAAAGTGGATCGTCGGCGGCTACCAGGCTGACATCGACTCGACGCCGACTTACTCAGGTATCAACTACCACGAGAGAGGTCGCGGCATCCTCGCTGATCGGGGACAGACCGTCACCATCGCTGAGGACGGAACCAAGTCGACCATTCAATTTGCTGACAAAGAACATCTGCAGGAACTCGTCGTCAAGCCGGAGCAGTGGAACGACTATCTCGTCGTTGCGCGAGGTGGTCACCTGCAGCACTTCATCAACGGCGTGCTGATGTCAGAAGTGATCGATCATGAGACCGAAAAAGGTGCAAGCAAGGGTGTCATTGCGTTGCAGGCCCACGCCGGCCCGGCCATGACGGTACAGTTCAAGGATATCCAAATCCTCGAACTCGACTGATCGACTGCTGAGGGGTAGTCGGGTAAGCAGACACGATCTCGTCGCTGAAATCACCAGAGTTCAGACGGTTGGTGTTCAGAATTGAGTGGCCTGGATTCTGGCGAATTCAGCGACGACAGAAGTGCATGTCGTCTAAATTTCCGTTCGTTTCCCACTCAGAGTGATTGCATCAAATGGACGCTATCGCACGGCCGGTGCCTCATGACTCGCGGGCACGATGACGGCTGGGGCATCTAGAGTGCGCTCGAACATTTCGAGATCGCCGCGACTCGGAAGATGGGCGAGAATCTGCTCTCGATGACGATCGATAACGGTTCGGCTCTCTTCCGGCACCGCACTCAGGATCCGGCTGAACTCTAAGAGGGCAACGAGTGACTTCAGCTGATCGACAAGCGGTTGCCGTCGTTGGTTGACGGCGATGGGATTCACTTGATTGGTAGCTGCGAATTCATCGAGTGCAGTGATCTGTGAACAGAGTCGGGTCAACTGCTCGGTGGCTTTCGCTGACGCGTCTTCCAGATTGAGCTGTGACATGACGGTGCTGGATGCCACCGCACAGCCGATCCGTGTCATCAGGGAAGCGAATTCTTCCGGGTCGGTTTGAAGTGCGCTCAACAACCGAATGAAATCGCTGTCCCTTCGCCAACGGATTGCCTGACCAGTTGCATCGAACATGCTGCGATACTCGAGGCGGTAGGCATTGATTAGTGTTTCCGGCGGGAGTCTGTCATCGATGGTCGACTTGGAAAGGGGCATGAATTTCGGCAACTCACCGTCCGGCATGCTGGCAGCGACGTTCAAAAATGTTTCGATTTCCGTATCAGTCAAGGGAGTCGACAACGACGCTGGCTGTGATCGGGCAACGGGCGTCACCTCATTCGATTGCGATTGCGAATCGCTGCAACCGGAAATCAGCCCGCTGAGTGCCAACAGTGTGAGAGCGACGAGCCGTGTGCTCGATTCCTCCTGGTACAATCGCACATCGAACATCGCTTCCTCCATGAATGAGCAGTCACTTTAATGATGCACTCGCGAACATTACGGATCGTCGCAAACGAGGTCAATCCTGCCCTTGACAGTCCGGTAATGGGCGGTGAGTCGCAAGTTGTCTGCACAAAATACCTTGCGGCACCCCGTGTGTCTTCAACTCACGTTGACCCTTTTCCGCGATCGGTCATATACTCCCGTCCCTTCTCTGGCCGAGATTGGCGAACTTCTCTTCTGGAGGCTCGCCGTCATGTCTTTTCGCGAGACGGTGGAGTCCATGAGTGCCGTTCCCCAACGCGATGTTGTCCCATTTCGAAACATCCACCAGATTCGAGAGGCTCGCGAGATCATCGTCTTCGAGGCGGAGGCGTTGTTTGACGTCGCCAATGGTCTTGATCAACGATTCTGCGATGCAGTGCAGTTGCTGCTCGATTGTCGCGGACGGGTGATCGTCTGCGGAATCGGTAAAGCCGGGCTGATCGGTCAGAAGATCGCGGCCACTTTCTCATCCACTGGAACGCGGGCCCAGTTTCTGCATCCGGCCGAGGCCGTGCATGGCGACATGGGCTGTGTGTCATCGGATGATGTGGTGTTAGCTCTGTCGAACAGTGGTGAGACGGAAGAAGTCTGCCGATTGCTGCCAATCTTTCAAAAGGTTGGCGCACAGGTGATCGCGGTCACCTCGGACGAGGGCAACACGCTGGCCCGTGGATCAAAGATCACGATCAGTCTCGGCAGACTGGAGGAGGCCGGAATTAACAGTCTGGCCCCCTCGACGAGTACGACGGCGATGCTCGCGGTCGGCGATGCTCTCGCTCTTGTCGTTGCCCGGGCACGTGAGTTCACGCCTGAGCAGTTCGCGGTGTTTCATCCCGGGGGGAGCCTAGGACGAAAGCTGTCGACCGTGCGTGAGATCATGCGAAGCGGCGACGAGTTACGAGTCGCGGCGGAGACAGCGTCGGTGCGGGAAGTATTTACGAAGCTGGCCCGCCCCGGTCGCCGTACGGGTGCCGTCATTCTGGTGAACGACGACGGCAAGGTCAGTGGACTGTTCACGGACAGCGATCTGGCGAGGCTGCTCGAATCCCGGTCGGATTCACAGTTAGATCAACCGATCCAGCAGGTCATGACGCCCCGCCCATTGACCGTGTCTCCGGACCTCACGCTGGGTGAAGTCGTGAGTATTCTCGCAGGCCGCAAGATCAGCGAACTGCCCGTTGTGGACGAGGACGATCGCCCACTGGGGATGATCGACATTACGGACGTCATTGGTCTCATTCCAACCTCCGAAGATGAGTCCGCCGCATAGCGCCCCCATTCCGTTCCAATCCCAAAACTCGGCTGCGGCTGACGATCACTCACCCAAGCGACGAAGCACATGTCAACAGGCTGGCGAATGCTGATCACCGTGGTCGTGCTCTATGCGGCCTATCGCGTTTACGCAGCGGTCGTCGCGCCGATGACGGTTCCCGTCGTTGAACTCTCCGCACCGGGAGCATCGGCCCCAGCGGAGTCGCATCTTCCCTCGGATGCGGAGAATGTCGCACGCACATATCTGCCGTCGGCGACGTGGGCACCGGAGGCAAAGTTCACCTTCAAGATTGGACAGGAGTCTCACGCCTACTTCGATAAGCAGTTCCGCATCGGCGACGGTCGCCAGAACCGAATTCGACTTTCACCCTTCGCAGTTGTATGGTTTGACCCGAAAAACAACGAGCAGGTGCCGTACACGTTGACCGCGGATACGGCGGTCATCGAGTTCGAGGATACGGTTGAGTTAGGAAGTTCGAGTGGTGGACGAATCGTCGGGGGACAATTGACCGGCAACGTTCATATCGCCGGGCCGGACGGGCTCAGACTCGATGGGCAGGACTTCACGCTGTCGGAGGAGTCAGGCCGTCTCTACAGCGACCGGCCGATTCAATTTGCCTTTGGACCGGCTGAGGGTGAAGCAGAGCAAGTCGCGGGAAGAGCAGACCAGATTGACATCACGCTCGTGGCCGGTGGCGATTCGCTACTTGGCGACGACTTGCCTCGGATCGGTGGGATCAAGCAGATCACACTACGTCGGAACGTGAATATCGACATGGTGGTCGAAGACGACGGTCCACCGACGCCTGTGGCGATTCACTGTGATGGAACCTTCGCATACGACGTGCAGGATCTTGTGGCGACGCTGAGTGAAAACGTCAACATCGCTCGTCCGACGCATGACCCCGGTCAACAGGAGCAGTTCGATCGCCTGCAATGCGATCAACTCGTGCTTCAGTTTGAGGAGCGTCGCGAGGATGACTCCGACCAAGACCCGTCTCGCCCCCCGACGATTCAGAAGGTGTCGGGTGTGTCGTCCTCGCATCGAAAGGAACTATCCGGATTGAACCTGGAGCTCGACCTGAGAGCCGTACGCGCCCTGGGCAGTCAAGTCTATGCGACATCGGATAAGAATGACGTCACAGCCAAACTTCAGGACCTGCGCTACGACCTCAAGACGCGGACGCTGCGGATGTTGGGCGACGAACGCGTCGATGTGACGTATCGGAACGATCTACTCGTTTGTGCTGACATCGAGTTGACGCATAACGAAGACGGCGGCGTTCAGACGGCGACCTGTCATGGGTCCGGTTCTGCGTACCGGTTTGATCCGGAAACGAGGAACCCTGATGTCGAGTCGTATTGGAACACGCACCTCATTCTCAGGCCGGACGAGCTGAACGGGCAAACACTTTTGGAGATGTCGGGAGAGGCGCGTGTCCTGCAACGATCGCAGGAATCGGGCGTCATGGGTGATGTCTTGAGTGTCTGGCTAGAAAGTACGGCGCTCGATGGGATTGATGAGCCTTCTCAGGCGACGGAGCGGTTCCCGATCCGTCGAGTCCTCGCCGAACAAACAGGTGACGACCCCGTTGCGATGGTGAGTCCCTCTCTGCATCTGGAGACGAAGCGATTGGAGGCCATCTTTCAGGAAAGTGCAGATGGACAAACCGGGCAACGGGGCGGTCGTGAGTCAAACGACCTGCTGGGGTCGCGGTCAAACGCCGATGCGAACGAACCTCCCGTGATCGTCTCCGCGGGGGAGGTGCAGGCGTTGATGACCTTTGACCCCAATTCGGAGAAGACCGACTTCGCTGAAGTCAGAGCTTCGACGGCCGTGCGAATCAGTCGCTCCGGCCCGAAAGAGCAGAACTCAGACGAACCCGGTCGAGATGGTCCGTTTTCGATCGAATGTGAGAATATGATTCTCGTCAACGCAGCCGACGGACACATCCTGCGGCTTCTGGGGCAGCCGGCGCACATCAATCTCCCGCGCAACGATCGTATTGAGGGAAATGATATCCTCTTCGATCGCGGGGCGAATCGGGCTGAGGTCATTGGTCCCGGAACACTTGTGGTGCATGTTGATCGCGACCTTGACGGAGAGCGTCTCGATGATCTGCTGCCGTTGACGACCAAATGGCGCGAGCGAATGACGTTCGACGGGCAGAACGCGGCCTTCTTGAAGGAGACCGTGACGACCCTGTCCGACAGCGTGCTCAAGTGCGAGGAGTTGGAGGTCAGCCTCAATCGAGCGATCGACTTCTCGGAAGACCGTCCAAATACGAAGAACATCGAGGTTCAAACGGTCCACGGTCGTCACAATGTGTTGGCCGAGTTTCACGAGTGGTCCGAGCGGACGAAGGTGAAAGGCATCCGTATGATGGATGTCGCCGATTTCAGTTTCGATCAAGAGACGGGAAAGTTTCATGCGAGGGGGCCGGGGACAATTCGCGACTGGCAGAAAGGGAATGGCCGCAGCCCGATTGCCGTCGGGCCAAGTGCAGTCTCGCGTGCCAATGAGACGGTTGAAGACGCTGAGCTTCCGTGGAATTACACGCAACTCAAATTTGCAGGCGACATGAACGGCAATCAGAATGACCGATACGTCGAACTCGAAAACCGAGTCGAGGTGATTCACGCCCCCGTTGAGCACGCCATGGTGGAGTTCACGAGAGGGGAGATCTCAGACCTGTCCGAGTCAGCAAAGAACGCAGTCTGGCTGGGAAGTGACCAGATGCGGTTCACACTCGTGCCGTCATCAGAGCCAGGGGCGGACGATACGATGGAAATCATTGCCTTTGGCAACGCGGAGATCGAAGGACAGACCTTCGGTGCAACCGGCCACTCGATCAGCTACGACCAATCGAAGGAACTCTTCACACTCCGGGGTGGAGCAACCGATGCTCACATCTGGCAGCAGGACTCACCCGGTGCCACGGCACGTCGACAGAGCGCGAAGATGATCCGCTACATCCCATCGAAACAGCTGATCCTTGATGGAACGAAATCGATCAACCTCTCGCAATAGTGACTCGGAGTTCGTTCGGTCTTCGGATGTTGCGCGGCCGGCTGGCGATCGAGGGAGGTCGATCACTCCATCACGTTCGATTGAATTGGATGGAAGAAGAACACGAGGTATGCAACATTGATGCGTCACTGCATGTCCGGGTTCCCGGCGATTCCACTTGGTATGAATCCACTCAGACGCAGACGTGATCGGCCTGCTTTTTAATGACCGGATCGTTCCAACGGAACTTCATGTCGATCGCGGCACGAGAAAGATGATTCAGCATCGCCAGATCGATATGGGGACACGGCAGGTGCGGTGCGGCAAGACGCGTGTTGGTCGAGTCGAAAATCGGATCGTCACGCCAGTAGGAATCGTACACACGCATGTGTTCGCGGAAGAGCTCCTCGTATTCGCTCTTCACCTCTTTGACCTCACCGGCTCCGTAGAACTTGAGGCCGTAGATTTGCGTTGCCGCTTCGACGGCGTCGCGAATTTGGCGAGTCGTGATCGGGCAACGGGGAGTGAGGTGATATGTCTCACCATGAAGATCGGGATGCGTGAGGATGTGTGACATCACGGCTGAGACCCAGTCGACGGGCACGAAGTTCTTACGCTCGGTGCCGTCGACGTTGAGCTGAACGTCGGAGACATTCGTCCGACCAGTCACATCCGGCTCCGCCTTCTGGCGCGTCAACGTCTCTGCGATTTGCAGGATGACGTAGAAGTTATGAAATGTCGTCGACCATCCGGTCCGGCTGTCACCAACGATAATTGCCGGACGAAAGACCGTTGGCGGCTTGCTGAACCCGGCCTCACGGACCATCTTCTCTGCCTGAACCTTGCTTCGTTCGTAGTCGTTCCCGAGTTCCTGTCCGACGTCCAACTCGCTCTCAAGGATGCGTCCATGTCTGAGGCCGCATGTGTAAGAGGTCGAGACGTGATGAAACTGATCAATGCCCGTTTCGTGACAGAAATCGATCGCGTATTTGGTCCCTTGCACATTCGACCGCCAGGGTTCGCTTTCCTTCGATGTGCTGATGAATTGCAGGCTGGCGGCATTGTGAATGATGGAGCCACAATTCTCCTTGACCCAGTCTCGGTCCTGCTGACTCAAACCAAATCCGGGCTGTGAGATATCACCTTCCAAGACACGTGGCCTTGCCAAGGTGGTGCCCAGCTTCTCCTCCCAGGTACATATCGCACTCTCGATTCGTTCCTGTGGGGTCTGACGCCGGCTGCGTCGGACGAGCACTGCCAGCGGGACGCCTTCCATCGTGAGATCACGAACGAGGTATCGTCCAAGTAGTCCAGTCGCACCGGTTAACAGTTGATATTCCATGGGGATGGTTCGTCTCCGTGAACAATTCATGTAAGAGCGCGGATCTCTCAGGGATCAACGCGTGCAAGGACTTCGCGGCGTAGATGAGGGGAGGAATTGCCAGCGATTCATGATGAAATCGCATTTTACCTGTGTGTCTGAGGCCAAACAATGGATCGGACACACAGCCGCAGAAGTTTGTTGATTTCAAGAATCGGGGACGCCGGGAGACCGCCCGGCTTTGAAATGAGCGCATAACCATCAACCTCGACAACGGTTATGTCTACAACCCGCAATAGTGGTGAACTCAAACAATGAGTGACGTCAAACGTTAGCCCCGTAAAAACAAGAAATCTGGGCAAACAGTTTGCCTATCGATCGCCGGTTTCCTGGTTCTCACTGACGAATCGCCCACCGCTGATGAACATGCCGTTTTCGCACGGCTGGCACCATTCGATGGCGACACGGTACTTGAATTCTCGTGATTCACTCGCCATACGGACGCTCACCTCGCCGAGCGAGAGCGAGCCGCGATGCAGGAGGCCGATTCCAAAGCGGCTGATCTCACGGGTCATAGCCGAGATGGTGTTTCCACGATGCGTCGTAATCTCAGCGGGGACCGAGAGTTCGAGTCTCTCGACGGTTCGACCGTGCTCCATGTCGGTCTTACCGATGCTTTCGAGCACCGCCCTGAGGTCATCGAGCGTTGGGCGGCTCCACGGATCTTGCGACATCGTCTCAGGCTCCTGAGTTGGGGAAATTCGTCGCCACAACTATAGATCGCCGATTGAGACGGATTGAAAGCGGGCGCATCAAACCCCGAGATGAGTACGCTGAGACTCCTGCACGTGCCGGAACAACTGGCACAACCGGAATGTCGTCCGTCCGATGCCTCAAAGGAAAACAACGGACACATTCGTCGGAGCAGTCCCAAACAGACTGCGACCGGAAATCAGTCGTTGATGGACATGTTTAGATCGAGACAGTTGAGCGCCGTGAGAGGAGCCGCATCGACAACATCAGAAGAATGAGACCGCCAACAAACCACAGCGGTCGAGAATACCAGACCGATGCGACCGACGTATTCGTCGTCGCGGCCTGAGAGGCCGGCAGGGCTGCTGATGTCCCAACCGAAGACGCCTGTCGGTCGTTCATCCCCACGATCATGGGCGGAGTTGCTGCCACCTGGACCGGCTCCGAATTTCTTCGGCGGATGGCATCCGTGTCCGGTGCCGGGAGGGCAGGCAACTGCGGCCCGTCCGAGTAAAGCACTCGGTTGCGACTGGCAGCGACGTGTGCCAGCAGTTCTTCACTCGACTCGCGACTCACCTCATCGTTGACATGATCGGGGGCGGACTCGTAGCGAACAAGTGCCGGTCGGTCGTCCCAATCAGGCTGGCTCGACGCGTCGTTTGTTGTCGAACTCTCGTCATCGTGCCACGCCAGATTCACGATGTTTTGTTCTGTCGATTCATGATGATGTGTTCGACGATAGCGGTTCGCTGACGTCGTGCTCCAGCTTTCGCCCTCCGCCTCTGACGGGAAGTCGTCACTGGACGGAGGCAGAAGGTTGACTCCGCTGTTGGCCGACGGATGCACTTCTGTCTCGGGAAACTGAGGAGTCGGCTCAGGTATTCCGCCTTCTGTGGAATCAGCAATCTGGGAAGAGACGGTCTGCCATCCGATGTTCGGGGTCCCCGACGCAAAGGATTCAAATGTCTGGCTCGCGATCTCACTGAAGGCATCGTCGTGGGAGTTCGCTTCCTCGGTCCACGGTTCGGCTTTGGAAAGAGTTGTCGACAGACTGTCCTTGCGAATGTCACTCGCAATGCGTTTGGCCAAATCCCCCGGTCGTTCATCTGTCACGTCGAACTCGACGCCTTCGAGTACGGCCAGTTCCTGTGCGGCGAGCGTCTTCCGGTAGGCGTCTTCGAGCTTCCAACTCTCCCAATCGTCGTGGGCCTGATTCATCAAGCTCTTGACTCGATCTTTCGCGGTGAGAGTAGCATTCTTCAGCGGATGTTGATGTTCTGTCGGCAATTCGCGTTCGGTTGTTCCTGCCGTTCCACTTTCAAACGAAACGGAGGAGACCGGAGTTTGATTGGCGGTTTTCGATGCCGCGAATTCCGCGAATGGATTAACGTCGTCAGACAGCTCGCTGCCGGCTGCGTCCGTTTCGCGCTGCAGATCGGCTTTCAACTGATCGAGGCGGGAATCGAAATTGGTTACGAATTGATTGTCATCACCTGTCTTTGACTTCAACCGATCGTTCCTGGCAACTGACGAACTCAGGTCATCGGTCGTGTCCGCCGGACTCGTCGATCCCCGTTTGGTTTGCTCAAGCAATTCTTCCAGACTGGCGGCGCGACGCTTAACTTCCGCCTCAGATTTGCTGACGATCTCGTCAGACTTTTCGCGTGCGGCATCGTCTGCTCCCACGAACGGGTCCGTGGTGACGCGGTCGTCCTCAGTCTTGTTGCGACTCAAGAGTCTGTCGAGGAGGTTCTGTGTCCCGAATTCCTGTTGGGGAAGCGTGGGGTCATCCTTTGTCTGGCTGACCGTGGCGGTATCGGCATCGTCTTTGCCCGCATCAGCAATCGACTCGCTCTCTTCCGCGGCCTCTTCGATCTCGGCTTTTTGGCCTCGAAAACTGGCCAGAATGTCACGAGGACTTTTGACGCAACCGGAAAGGGACAACCCGACAACTAAGGCCGTTGTGGTCACACAGAGCGCCAACGAGGTTTTCAGTTGACGGCGAATCTGAGATGTTGGAATCACGGGTTCCCTCCAGTCGATCTGCACGGAATGGCGGCAGTCTTGTATCGACGAGGGAAAATCATCCCCATGAAGGGTTTCAAACGAGGATGTCTACTCTACGCATTATGCCGTGTCCGCCAGATTGATCTTCTGTGCGGATTGCCTATTTTGACACTCCTGTGCTTCACAAGACAAAACCTTTCAGCCCGAGAGTATCTGGCGCTGGCGTATTTTCGAGTAGAAATCGTGATCCCGGGAATCGCGACTGCGACAATCTCAGAGCCGTGGACCGCGAACGCTCATGCGGTTGCAGTCTCGCCTTCGCTGGGCGACCAGTTCATCAACAGGTCGTCCTGCACGTCGAGCTTGACTTGCCCGTCCGACGAGGCCTGTTCGTCGACCGACACTCCGAGTTCGGTGAGGTGTTCCAGCTGGTCGCTTCCCTTGTCGACGGTCTCGTCGTCGGTGATTGCTCGCCACCATTGGAGATGGGGCCAGTCACGACGAATCGTTTTGATGCAGGTATGCATGGCGCGACCATTGGTTCCTGCACTGAAGCCGGCTCGCTCAGCGATGGCGCTAAACTTTGCGACTTTGTCCGCCCGTTTCAGCTCCCACAGGACTTCTGCCACTTCCTGAGCGCGGGTGGATGACATAGTGATGACTCCGCGTGTAGTTGAGATTGTTCGAGAATGTGAAATACTCAATCGACGTGATTGCGGCAAAGGATGCCGTGTGTGTCTCGATCACATCTCCTACACTATCTAAGCGAGTGGGAAACCTCAAGCCGGGATTGGGTCTGGAAGCGGTCGCGGCTGTGATGTGTGCCCGTACTTGAATCTGCGCCAGAGTTTGCCGCAACCGGCTGCGAGATTAGCAATTCCGCGAAGCGGGATTGGGAGGAGAACTGGTCGAACATGGATCAACACTTCACCGGTCTGGGACTCCGTTTTCGGTATCCAGTGGACTGGGAATTGACCGAGCAAATCGGCGAAACTGAAGCCAACATCACGGTGTCCAGTTCCGGGACGGCGTTCTGGTCCGTCACGGTCCTCCGCGAACGTCCCGAACCATTTGACGTACTGCGGGCCGCTTTGCTGGCTTTTGAGGATGAGTACGACGAATTGGACATCCGCGAGTCTGAAGTCGAACTCGCCTCGCGACGTGTTGCTTCCGTTGAGGTTGAGTTCGTCTGTCTCGAACTCTTGAACACCGCCTGCCTCCATGCGTTTCAGACGGACCGCGCGACGATACTGGTCCTCCATCAGTTCAACGACGACGATTCGGACGAGTACGAACCGATCCTGGAGCAAATCTCGCAAAGCCTGTTCTGTGATGACGACATCGGGGCATTCACGTAGTTCTCCGAATGAAGACGAGAGACTCTTTGCGGTTGGACTGGTCTGTTCCCTATACTATTGTGATCTGAGTGACACGTCCCCTTTCAGATCGGAGTCATCAGGATGACGACGGCCAATCATGAGGAAGTCGCGAGTATCGGCGAGGTTGCAGGCTGCGTGTGGACCTATCTCGATCAGCACGGTCCGGTTAGCTTGTCGCAACTTGTCAAAGATTTAGAGGCCCCACGTGATACAGTCATGCAGGGAGTCGGATGGCTGGCGCGGGAAGGCAAAGTTTCCATCACCAAGGAATCACGCAGCCGAATAATCAGTCTTACATGAATGCTGTACGGGCCTGTGTCTCCTGCATGAACGCACGTGTGTTGGAAACGATTGATTGACTTATGACGACTCCCCAAGACGTCGAAGAACTGCTCGCCAAAGCGAAGGCAAGCACTCGCGAACAGAAGTATGACTCAGCGGCTGCGCAATACCGCGAAGTCCTCACCCTCGACGAACGAAATGTCGCCGCGCATGAAGGGATCGCTGCGATCGCTTTTCTGGGCAAGGACTACGACGTGGCGATCGAGCATTTCAAGCGAGTCACGCTCATCGACCCAAGGCGTGCACAGGCGCTCATCAATCTGGGGGCCGTCTACAACCGCAAAGAGGATTACAACAACGCCGTTCAGACGCTTCGCAAGGCACTTGCCAAAGATCGCAAGAGCCCGGAGGCGTACTACAACCTCGGCATCGCTCATCGCGGGCTGAAGCAGTGGAGTATGGCTGTCTCTGCCTATAAGGAGGCAATTCGCCTGAAACCCGAAATGGCGGAGGCCTACCAGAATCTGGCGAACGTATTCGTCGAGATGGGAAACACCCATCAGGCCATCCTGCATTACCAGCGGGCTCTTGACATTCGTCCCGATTTTGACCGTGCGATCCGTGGACTGGAACGTGCTCGCAATGCCAAAAAGGTCTCAGACGAGGCCATCAGTCCATTCGGACGACTGGTCGACATGGACAAGGTCAAGAAGGTCGGCGAAACGACCGACGTACGTCAGCTCACCGACCAGGAGCGATATGAAGATCGTGTTGCGGTCCATACGCATGCGAAAGACACGCAGCAGGCCGGACAGGCGGTCCTGGATCTCCTGCAGTCGCAACTCGAGCCTCGGTTGAATGAGTTCACTCGGGCCTTCAATCAGAGCCGCGACCCACACGGTTACTGGACCGAGTTCGAGTCGCTCACGGAATCGATGCAGGCGTTGGCGAATCTCGTCGACGAGTTTGAAAAAGAGACTGACAGACTCCGTGACCACGAACGCGAGATGAGCGAGGGGCCTCAGACGCCATCTGGGTCCAAGTGACACGGGCCCATTCGCGGACCGGCGTCTGAGTGTCAGTTCGCTCGTTCGGTAAAGCGCCCTCCGCGCATGAATGAAGCCCGGCCTGCTGCAAGGCCGGGCTTCGACATTCACCTGGAAAAGAGACTGCTGCCCAGTCAATTACGCGGGGTGGAGCCGTAGGCTACTCCACCACAGGTCCCGCACAGCGGATCAGGTGATTGTGGTCGATGTACACCACTTCCTGGCGATCTTCCGTGAACGTGAACGGCACGGGCCACCAGGATTGCTTGGTTTCTTCAAACCACACGGTGCATTTGTAGTGACAGTGATGTTGACGGGCCGGACCGGCCATCGGGTAGAACCTGCACTCGTCGAGGCGGTCGACGATCAACTCGGTGATCATCCGCATGTTGTTCCAGCGGGTCTCAGCGAGGAACGGCACACCGCCCTTGCGAGGATCGGGAAGTGCCCGTCGGATTTCGTCGGCCGAAGGAGGGTCCAGGCAGAACAGCGGCGCATTCTCGCCCTCGACGGGATCAAGAATGGGCACCTTGCCGTATCGCTCTTCTTCCCAGTAGGTGTCTTCCACCTGCTGGCTCATGTAGGGGGTCACCGGAATGAGTGGCGTAGTTTGCCAGAAGTCTGCGAACACGAAGGCTGCGTCGGTAAAGCCGAACAGAAGTTTGCATCCGCTGTTGGGCATCGTCGCACAGACCAGCACGGCCAGCAGGAACAGTCGCTTGAGGGTGGCATGCAACATGGGATTTCTTGCCAGATTCTCTGAGGACGTCGCGGCAGTCGCGTGTCCGTCCGGGCATGAGGAATCCCTGAAGTGGCCTTGCAGCTTAGGCATCTTATCGCCTCCAGGGGAGCTTGTGATGACGTGACTTGAATGGGCAGTTGAGATCGCGACAAATACGAACGTCGCTAATCTCTACATCGACAATCGGTCGGGCAGACTTGGGAAGTTTTTCCGATTTTGTCGAATTGATCGGTACAGCAGTCTTTGCCGGTCGTCCGTGCGATTCCGCAGAGGACGGGGTCAGGCACCAATTCGATCGATTCGCCAGCGAGAAGCAGGTCTGCCCACGAATCATATTCGTACCTGACCCTTTCAAGTTGGCCTCCGCGCAAAAAAGACGTCTCCACGGGATTGGCCCGGGGAGACGTCGGTCGCATCATTCGGTGGAGTTCGTCGCGGTGACGCTCAGTCCCAGTTTTCGGGATTGAGGAACCACCACCACTTGTCCGTTCGGCTGTTGAACTTCAGATTCCAGTAGCCGTCGTCCCAACTCAACTGCGCATCACGCCAGCCGAGGGGCACTTGAGGATACGGATAGAATGGTCCGATGTACGGCCAGGCACTGGCGTCGTACTGTGACGGATAGCTAACGGCGGCATAGTTGTCGTACGCCGCTTGAGTCGGCCAGGCATGTTCAGGCAGATTCGGCGAGTTGTAGACCTCGTGAGGGCTCAGACCACCACCGTAAGGTCCGTGATGACCAAAACCGGCGGGTTGAACACCCTGAGGAGGACCATATTGAGCCGATGCCGGATAGATCGGCTGCGGGAAGTCCGCACCGGGCATCTGCGGTCCCTGCAACTGCTGCATCATGGCGTGTTGATTGTATCCTGCAGGCTGAATGGCAGGAGGCGTGAACGGCTGACCGGCTACGGTCAACTTCTGCGTCAACACCTGATCAACTCCCGGGACTCGGCTGGCGAGTTGGTAAGCCGTCATCGCCTGCTGCGGAGTGGCCAGATCTCCGGAGAGACTGCAACCGCCGTCTTTGTAACGGACTTCGATGCCGCTGTCGGCAAGACCTGCCGCGGTGAGCGAATCAGCGATTTGCTGAGCCACTTGCTGATTGTTACGGCTGGCTTGCTGGTGAGCGACCTGTTTGACAGAGCCCGCAGGACGAGCGCCTCGCCGTGGAGCCGGGCGTGGAGCCTGAGTGCGCTGCGGAGCGGCAGCCAGTTCAAGCTGGTTATTGACGGTGACGACTCCGTCAATCTGGGAAGCCGCCTTGGTGGCAGCTGCCTTCTGTGCTGCGTCGGTGATCTTGCCGTTCAAGGTGGCGACCCCGTCAGCGTATTCGATGTTGATATCGAATCCCTTGAGTTTCGCCTCTTTGAGAGCGGCAGCGATTTCGTTCGCGACCTGCTGGTTCGTTCGCTCGGACTGAGCGGAAACGACCGTGTCGGATTTGGATTTGAGGAAGTCAAAAGGGCCGGCCAGTGTAACACTGGGTACTGCTGCCAGCAGTCCGGCCAACATGACCACTTTCTTTGGCAGACGCAGCATGGACTTACTCCTTTAAGTCGTGCATTCCGGATTCCTCATCGTTGAGGCAGCTGCAAGTGGTCGTCCAATTGACGGAGCACTTGCCCGGACTCGATCGAATGATGTGACAGTGTTCTCCTTCATCGGACCATGAGACGCGTCGAGATAAACTTTTCTGATTATTTCGATCCCAACGGCTGAAGAGGTCGTACGAGGGGATGTCCGGTCCGGCAAATCCTGCCGACAATTCAACCGGCCTGACCACGTTTGCTTGGCCTTCGATCGCAGGCCAAGGCAGCTCAATCCTCGAGCCGCGTCGCTAAGCCACTGCTCAACCGCTCGACGAACCTCCATCCGCAGAACCGTTACGACACAACTCTCCTACGCGTTCAGAGAAGTCACACGCCGAGTAATCGGTATGGCCTGTACGATCAGCACGTGCCGGGTAAGGCAACCTCCGTTTGCGATCGAACGGGTGTGTCTGCTCATCGACGCCGTCCGATGCTCTGAATGGTGGCGTGTTTTTCGCCGCCCTCGTTCTGCATTGAGGCAGAGCGAGTCGGTAGTGAGGTGTCGCGACGATGAGGTCGTGCCACCTTCGTCAGCGTACCGTCTCGACAGGGATGTGAAAACGAGTCTCCATGGACTCAACAATTCAGCAATCACGCCGGATGCACAAACCTGCGAAAGGGGTCGCTCAACGATGAATCGGAATCCGATCAAGTCTCATTCTCAAATCGTACTCACCGCCGTCCTGGCAATCACCTCCGTTGGTTGCCAGTCCGACTGCGGATCACGTTGGCAGCTGAAAGGGCATCATCCAATCTTCGGTCAACGACGGCAACAGTGTCAGTCACAATACGCCCGGATCCAACCGGGACACTCGACCGATCAAGTGTCGCCGACGTACTTGGAAGGCGACGAGGAACTTCAGTTCGGCCACTCGACCGACTCCGGACTCCAGTACGCTCCGGAACCAGTCGCTGAGCCGGCCTACCCCGCGCCGCCCGCCCCGCCGAGTTTGCATTCGGCTCCGATGCCAAGCCTGGAACAACTCCCCCCACGGGAGAATCCCGACATTCCACGTTCGCAAGGTAGCGCACCGATTATCGAACAGGATGCCCGTCTGAAGAGTCTGCCGGTTCCTCCCCACACCGAGCATGTGCGTGAGGATGGCGAACCGGACCGGCTGTCCCCGTTCAGCGTCCGCAGCATCTATGAGAAACTGCGACCAAGCAGCAGCTCATCCAGTGAGGTCGAAGACGGTCCGATCGCCAGTCGGAACATTCTGGACAGCGCAACTCGCGTCGTCGACTTTCGCAACACAACACCGGCCCGGACGAACGTGCAACCAGTCACGCTCGGTCGTCCCGAGGTTGGAGATCACGTCGACAACGAACAACAGATCATTGACAAACACCCTCCCGTCATGCAGGCGACACCTTCCGCCTATCGTCACCCTTTGATGGCCGATCCCACGGGTCTGCCCTATGGCGTCATCAACTGACCATCCCAACAACGACGTTAGAGACTGACAAGACGCAAACTGAGCCTCCCCCTCGACGATTAACTTTCGAGTATCACAGATTGGGAAGTCACGGACGATGACCCCATCGAGATTGAAACATCGACTTGCCGCTGCCCTCTTGGTCGGGCTCTTCTCCGGATGCGCGCAGCTCTATGACCCCATTGACGAGGCCAAAATCCACTTTCGCTCTTGTCTTCAGTCGCAGATTTCCTGGCAGAAACAGCGTCAACAGTTTCAGAACGTGCTGTACCGGCACCACTTCGGGCGGGGCTACCGCGCTGGCTACCTGAGTGTGTGCCAAGGAGGGAATGGTTGCCCACCGACGTTGCCGCCACGCGAATACTGGACATCGCACTATCAGGATGCGGTTGGACGCGCTCAGTCGGTCGAGTGGTTCAACGGCTTTGCCGAGGGAGCACTGGCTGCACAGATGGATGGACGCGATCGGTTTTCGGAGATCGTGACATCACATGCGGCGACCGGTCGCGGTTGCCGACCCGAGACGGTGTACCACTTCGATCCCGATCAATCGTCCCCCTATCCTGGCGATGTTCAACGTCCCTACGATGAGTCCTTTCCGCACAGTCAATGGGGTGACGAGTCCCGAACCTTCGGCCTGCCACCCGCACCCGAATCGCCGCCGGACTCTTTCCCCTCCCCGCTGAACGAACACGGCACGGACGAACGTGGAGGACGGCCTGAAGAACTTTTCAATGACGAGCCACTTCGTCCATTGGACTTGCCGCTTCCTCCGATCGACAAACATGACCTTCCGGAGACCGGCACCGAACCACCCATTCCCAATATCGATTTTCATGTCGACACTCGGCCGGACGGGCGCCCCAAAGAGCTGACCCCCACCGGCTTCCTCTCACCCGAGCAGGAGTCCGGCGAGCAACTCGGTTCACGTATCAACGCTCTCTTCCGGAAGTTCTTCTAACCCACGAAACACTGAAGCAATTGATTTCCAGGAAATCCACCAATACTTTGAGTTGAACACAGCTCAAGGCTTTGAGCCAGACCATCAGCGGAGACACGGATGTCTTTCCGATTGAACAATTCGATCGCAGTCCTCAGTCGGTTGACCGTCGGCAGTCTCATGTTGCTGGTGACCGGATGCAATGCTCTCCCGAAGTTCGACCATTTGGACGCCATCCCGGCTCATCGCGTTCCCCCCTCGCTGCTTGGTCCGTCGAAGGACACGATGCAGACGATATCGCTCTCTCGACTCCGGCAATCTCCGTCGTGCGTCTACGAACTCGGACCCAGCGATATCCTCGGAGTTTACATTGAGACGATTCTCGGCAACTCCGAAGATGTCCCGCCGGTTCATTATCCGGAGGGGGACGAACAGGAGCCCGCCATCGGCTACCCCGTCCCGATTCGCGAAGACGGCACGATTGCATTGCCGCTGATCCCGCCCATTGACATTGCCGGACTCACCCTCGCCGACACTCAGGAACTCATCCGCAAAGCCTACACCGTCGATCGACGCATCCTTCCCCCTGGACGCAGCCGCATCATCGTGACGCTCATCAGGCGCCGGAAGCATCGCGTGCTCGTCGTGCGCGAAGAGTCAGGAGCGTCGAGTCGTCTGCACAACGATCAGGAAGTCGTCAAGCGGGGAGCCGGTTACGTCGTCGATCTGCCCGCCTATGAGAATGATCTCCTGCACGCGTTGAACGAAACCGGGGGACTCCCCGGCACGGATGCTCAGAATGAAGTCGTCATCATCCGCGGCGGAGCCATGGACGCACGCGAATATGACAACTTCGTCGCTCGCATCAAGTTGTGTCAGGAGCCATGTAGTTGTCCGCCTCTGATCCCGGACGCCCCCAACGTCGTCCGAGTCCCCATCCGATTTTACCCCGATGATCCGCCGCAGATCGAAGAACAGGACATCATCCTCCAATCGGGGGACATCGTGCTGATCGAATCGCGAGAGCGTGAGAAGTTCTACACCGGTGGTGTCCTCGGCGGTGGTGAATACCCGATCCCCCGCGATTACGACATGGACATCTTGCAGGCAGTCGCTGTGGCCCAGGGACCGGTCGGCTCATCGGGTGCTGTTCTCTCGAAAGTCAACGGCGGAGGCGGCAGCGGGTTTAAGGGAGGCGGAGGTCCGCTTCCCCCAACGGATGCGATCATCGTCCGAAAGCTGTGTGATGGTGGACAGATTCCGATCCGCGTCAATCTCAAGCGCGCCCTCAATGACCCGCGTCAACGGGTTCTCATGCAACCGGAAGACGTTTTGATCGTCCGTTACACGGTTGGAGAGGAAGTGCTCAACACAGTACTCAGTCTCGTGCAGTTCAACTTCCTCTTCAACGGCTTCCGCGGCGGCTTCTGACGCCACATCACAGCCTGCTTCTCATGTGCCACTGCTTGCTTGCCAGTGAGTGTGCGGGAATTCTACGCAACAGTCCGAGTCATCCACGCTCCGCAGTGATGACAGGTACTCTCGCTCGCGCCCCGTCGTGTCGCACGGTATCACTTCATCCGCTCATCACACGGAGCGTGATGGCCACTGAATTCGCGGACACTCTCGACTTGCCAAACAGTGCGTTCCGGTGATGAGAAACAACTCTCGGGTTCTCAGCAATGTCCCGAAAAACACGCCCCGCAGATCCCTGTGATCGCCTCACCGCTTCAACCCGGAGTCGGGGGATGTATTTGGCTCGAATGATAAAGAGCGGAGAGGGGGGGATTCGAACCCCCGGTACTGTTTCCAGTACACAGCATTTCCAGTGCTGCACAATCGGCCACTCTGCCACCTCTCCGTGCCCTGTTTTTCAAGGGTCAAGTTGACTTCCTGTAACTCGCGTAAATCATTGACGACAACCGTTACGACAACCGCTCGTCATTGCAGGAAGTGTACGATGTCCAAGAGTAAGCGGAAACCGAAAAAACCATACACTGATTTCCCGCTCACATTCCATCGAAACGGACAATGGTGTAAGAAAATCCGGGGGAAAATCCACTACTTTGGGACCGACGCCGATGCGGCGCTTCAGAAGTATGTCAATGAACGGGGCGATCTTCAAGCCGGACGACAACCGAGAACGACAACCGGCGTCACACTTCGAGACCTCGTGAACGAGTATCTCACAATGGCGAATCGTCGCCGAGAGGGCGGTGAACTCTCAGCACTCTCGTTCTGGGACTACAAATGGACAGCAGAGCAGATGCTGACCCATCTCGGAAAGACTGTCGACCCGGAACAGATACGACCACTCGAATTCGCAAGATTCCGTAATGCACTTGTGGCTAAATACGCTCCAAGTCGCGTCGGGAAGACTGTAACTGTCTGTCGGATGATCTTTCGATGGGGATGGGGCGGCGGGAGGTTGAGCGGCAGGGGTTGTTGTGGGTCGCGACGGGTGACGCGGCTCAGGGGCCGCGGCATGTGTTCTATGAGTAGTTGAACGCCGTGCTGCCCGAAGCCGGGTTTGATCCGTGGATCGAGGAACTGTGTCAGCCGTTCGATGCCGAGACGGGTCGCAAGGGGATTGCTCCGGGCATCGACTTCCGTATGTTGTTTGTGGGGTACTTTGAAGGCATCGATTCGCAGCGCGGCATCGCGTGGCGGTGTGAAGACAGCCTGTCGCTGAAGCGGTTCCTGGGCTTTGAGCCATTCGACGAGACGCCCGATCATTCGAGTCTGAGTCGCATTCGCGGGCGGCTGCCGCTGGAAGTCTTTCACGCGGTGCATCAGTTCGTGCTGGAAGTGCTGCACGATCACAAGTTGATCGACGGCACGCTGGTTGGTGTGGATGCGACGACGCTGGAAGCGAACGCAGCCATGAACCGCCACGGGCGGTGGGAAGATGTTGATGCCAGAGGGACGTTTGAAGCGCCGGTGAATGGACGAATGACACTGACAGACCGTCCATGCCGGATCGTCCGCAAAGACACGGGTGAGGACTGGGAGGCATATGTGCGTCGGCTGGCCGAAGCGGACGGCGTGGAGATCAAGAGCAAGTCGGACCTCATCCGCTACGACAAAGACCGGAACAAGCGGGGAAAGAAGAAGGTCTCGAACGAGGAGTGGACGTCGCCTGCCGATCCGGATGCTCGCATCGCTCGAAAGCAACCGAAGCCGCCGACCGATGAGGGAGGAGGAAGGCTGAGGGCGGTAGCATGACACTGCGCACGCATCTGGCGGACAAGGCCGAGCACGTGGTCGATCTCAAGACCGAAGCCATCATCAAGGCGGAGGTGTCCCATGCGACTGAGGCGGACACGGCCACACTCGTGCCGAGTTTGGAACAGGCTCAGCAGCATTTGGACAAGTCGACCGGCCTGCTGTGCGACATCAGGAAGGTGGTGGCCGACACAGGGGATCACGCGGTGGACACGTTGACGGAGTGTCGCGAGTCGCTCGGCTTTCGCAGCAAGACGTACATCCCCGAACGACAGCGGAAGACCGAGTGGGACTGGTCGAAGCGAACAGACGCAGAACGGAAAGCGGTGACCAACAATCGTCACCGCACCCAGCGCGCGTACGGCAAGCGCTTGCAACGCCGCCGCAGCGAAGTGGTCGAACGCGGCTTCGCTCATGTGTGTGAGACGGGCGGCGGTCGCCGGAGCTGGCTGCGAGGCATCGACAATGTGAGATCGACAATGT
>JAGQPX010000107.1 GCA_020426505.1 Planctomycetaceae bacterium
GGTTCGGCACTTCAAATTCTGCTGCTGCTGAAGTTCCTCGAAGGGAAGTTTCGTCACAAGCTCACTCAGGGCTTCGGGCCGGACCTCTTGCAGACACCGATCAGTTTTGCCTGCGATCCGTACGCCTTGGCCCACAAGCATCCGACTCGCCACGCCAACAATATTCTCGCGAACTCATTTGCCTTTCGTCTGGAATCCGAATCCATCGAACGGCGGCAAGGCAGCAAATACATCATCCACATTGGAATGGCCAATTCGAAGGGAACCGTTCTGTCGGATGAGCAATTGATCGCCCGTGTCCTCGGCACCAGCGTCTACGAGTTTGAGCAGTGTTGGCCGGAGATCAAGCCCCGCCTCGTGGACCGCACTGACGTGGCCGCCTTGGGAAAAGGCTATCTCGGTCAGGATCTTCCCGAAAACCGTTTGTCACGTTGGCTGCGGAGCGGAAACTCTTCCCCGTCCGACAATGGGCACAAACAGCAGAATGGAGCTACGTCATGATTCGTGAAACAGTTTCTGCGGTCGTCCTGTGCAGCCCACTCTTCTTTCTGGAAGCAGGATTCTGTGCCGACGTCCCCACGAATCTGATCCGTCTGGCAGTCATCGACGACTCGGGATCGATGAAGGGATCACGCGTGCAGACGGTCCGCGACGAACTACGAAAAGTCGCCCGTCAGCTCCCGCCGTCTCCGACACACCCCTTCGGACTCATCACATTTGGTTCGACGGCTGAGTCGGTCCAATGGTATACCGATCCGACTCGTTTCGAGCGGGCCGTCGAACGTCTGACAGGAGGGAGCGGCGGCACAAACATTGCTTCCGGGCTGGAAGAGGCGGCCGCCGCCGTCCGCAGTCGACTTAAGTCCGGGAACCTGTGTCTGCTGCTGTATACGGACGGTGAAGATGGCAACACGTCCGGCATCCTGAAAGCTGAGGCACAACTCGATGCCTTGTTTGCCCAGCGGCAACAGTCGGGACTTTCGCAGAGTGTGTTCGTCAAACGTTGGGGGAATGCCAACAGTACTTTGGTGAAACAGCTCCAGCAGCATGGCCGGGCCACAATCGTCGACGCGGGTGAGCTGGCCATTCTCCCTCTGACGTTTTCCCCGTCCATCAGGGTTCTGGAGTCGGTGTGGGAAACCAGGCAAGACGCTCGTCTGCGGGTGACGTTCTCGCCAGAATTGGTCGTACGTGGGCATCAGGGCTCATTGGCACCCGTCGCCATGACATGTTTGACTCATGGAGCAACCGGACACGTGAAATCCCTGGTTGTCCCCAACCATTCACAACCGCTGCGACGGACGGTGAGCATCCCCGTCACCGATTCCCAACTACGTGCGGGACAGGTCACATTAGAGTTCAATGTCGAGTCTCCGGCTGGTCAGCATACGACCAGCGGAATTGTGCTGCCCTCGTTGGCAACGAATCGAGTGAAAACCATCGTCCGGCTGCCGATAAGAATCGTCGGTCGCAAATTGTCCGCCTCGCTGGCTTTGAACGGTCAGGCGAAGTGGCACGATCCGCTCCAGCGCATCGCCGCGTTCCCCGTTCGTCTCACCGTCGGCTTTACGACCAAGGGAGGAAACGGAGGCACGGAGCGGGGCAAGTTTCAGATCGTGCAAGACACCCCTTGTGAACTCCTCAATGGGACGACGGAGTTTGAACTGATTGCCAATCAGCCCAAAACGTTACCGCTGACGTTCACGGCCAGCTCCTCCTCAACGAAACCCTCGACCTATCAAGTGGGCCTCACAGTCATTCCGGTATCCGCCCAAGCGGGCGTGGAGTACGTTCCGGCTCGTGTTCACACCGAGCTCACCGGCTTGACAGGGCCTGCAGCCGTCACGACGACAATCACGACCACCGTGACAGGGCAGTCAGCGTGCCACTGGGTCAACCTGGCGACCTGCACGGCTCGCTTTTCCGCCGATGTGGAATTCGAGGTACGTGGTCCCATGACCCCCGGGGAACGAATCATGCTGGTCGGTCCCCCCGAGGTCGCTGCGTTTGAGTTCTCACCCGAGATCCTTCACACAGGATCCCAAACGGTTCGTTTCACGATCGATGTGCGACTGGCACCGCATCCACGGCAGACCACACTGAGCTTCGCGATTAAGCCGCCTCCACCGCAGGGAGGCGTTCGGTTTGGCAATCCCCGACCGATCCGTCTGCAAGTCCAGGGTCCACCGGCTGTCAGCCTCGCGGCCGCGGTCGGAAATCAGCTTCCTGCCCAGCTCACGACAGCGATCGCAGACAATGTAACATCGGCATCGCTCAACTTCACACCGATCCTGAATGGTGCAGCTGCCGACATCGCTCAGGGGATGAGTGCGGACGTCTCAGCGTCAGGTTCGGGAATCGCTACGAGTTCTGCCGCGATCACTCCCCTGTTCACAAATACGCAAACAGAAATCCGAATCACGCCACCCGCCTCGCGTCCCTTCTTCCGTGATGTGCTGGTCGAGGGACAAGTCTTACTGCGGACCGACCCGCCGACTGCCGCTGTACAGCCCGTGTCTTACCCGTTGGAGATTGCCGTCCGGGCTCCCTTCAAGCGACTGGCCTTTCTCTTGGCAGTCAGCCTTTCCGGCTTGCTGACTTTCCTTCTGTTGACCCGTCTCTATGTCAAACTGCGGAGCACGGATGTCTCGTCATGATGCGGCTGATCCAGAATCTGCTGGCAGGCGACTTCTGCGGCACGTTGTTGCCGTTGCTACTGCTCGCGATTGTCGGCCAGCAGACGATCAAAGGTCATCCTCGCCTGGAGCGCCTCAGTTTTCTGTTGGGCTGGGTGGCTTTGTTATTGTTCCTCGGTGCCGGTCTTTTGATCCGTCCTCAGCCGGACGGCAGTGATCTGCTGATCGTACTCATCAGTGGCCTCGTCTTTGCCGGTTTTCTGGTCACCGTGTGCTGGTTGGTCTTGCCCCTGTTGGCCATCATCATCGAGGTCACATTAATCGAACCATGGAGGTCTTTCCGTCGACTGCTCCACCAGGCGAAGTTCGCTTGGCAACGCCACCGCTCTGATCGTCGGCTTCGTCGTCAACAGGAGCGGCTACAGCGGCAGGAAGAGCGGACTCGCCCTCAACGCGAGCGACAAGCCCGTCTGGAGCGGCAGGTCCAGGAGACCCAAGCTCAGCGACAACAGCGGGATCAGACTGTCAGGGACCAACTGCGTTATCGTCTGCAACTCACCTACGACCAGCACCGGACCGAACTGGCTGACAAGCTGCCCTCCGACCAGTTTGCAACGTACTTCGAGAACTTTCTGACCAACCGGTTGAGTCCGGATGAATATGCCCGGCGGGCCAATCAACTGGAACAAATGCTGGTCGATCAGCTGGGTTCGCCCGCCCGTCGGCGACGACCAAAGTTTGAATCGATCGATCAGGTGATTGCACACTTTGAGGCAGAGAAGGAACGGATCCGCCAGATTCCGACTCTCGACGAAGATTCCCGGGAGACTCTGCTCATCGTGATTGATGATGCCCAGGACCTTGCCATTCAGGAGCTATTACGATGAGACTCCCCATTCGTCTCGGGATTGATCTGCGAAACGACTGCCATCCTGTTTTTGTGAATCCTGCCGGATTGGCCCGTCATACGCATCTGGTCGGCCAGACCGGGGCGGGCAAGACGACTGCCATTCACACACTACTGCGTCCGCTGATGTGTGAGCCGCGAAAGAAGTGCTGCCTGTTTGTCATTGACCCAATGGGGAATCTCTCCTTCGACCTGCTGCGTTGGATTGCCTCGAAGAAATGTCCGCAGCACGTGCGCGATCGTCTGGTCTACATCGAACCGGCTCGCGAAGACGTCGTGATGCCGTTTAATCCGTTGCGATTCACGACCGAGGGCAACCGCTACTATCAGACCGCCCGTGCCGTCGATTTGATCCTGCGGGCTTGGACGGCTCAGGATCTGGCCCAGCAACCTCGACTGGCCCAGTGGGCGTACAAGGCGATGTGCGCCATGGCGATGCTCGATCTCCCGATCGCCATGAGCCGTTACCTTTTGCACCCCGGGACTGAGGAGCACAAGGCCATCCTGCGGAGGATGCCGGATGAAATCGCGTTCCATTGGAGCGAAATCCTGAATGCTAAGGGGAACGAGGCGGTCCGTATCCTGGAATCGACGCGGAACCGTTTTGACATCTTCTACGAGGCACCTCCCGCCCGCCGGATGTTTGGAACATTCGAGAGCCGATTCAATTGTGAACGTTTCATTCGAGAGAAAAAGATCGTGATCATCAACACGGCCAAGCTGGGGCGCATTCCGACCCATTTGGGCAATGCGATCGGTTCGCTGTTTGCCAATGAGATCTTCGAGACGGCCTACAACATGGCCACGCTGCACGGGAAATCATCTGTTGATCCCACTTATCTGTTGATGGATGAGTTTCAGAGATTTGTTTCTCCCGATATCGAAGACGCCATCCCCACCTGTCGTCAAATGGGTTTGCGGCTCATTCTGGCACATCAGTCGTTCAGTCAGTTGTGGCGGGGCGAGATCGACCTGCGGAGCATGGTCTGGCAGGCGGCCAATCGGCTAATGTTCGCCAACAACTTTGAAGATGCCGACATCATTGCCAATGAACTGGCCACACTCACTTTTGATCCGATGGCCATCAAGGATCAGCGAACGTCGCTGAAGCAACTGATCGTCGGCTATCGCCGTGAGTGGCTGCAGACCGAAGGCATCGCCCGCACGCAGGCAGATTCAGTCATCGATCAACGCAGCGTAGGTTACAGCCGGAATGAGTCCGAGTCCCGGCCTGTGCAGCGGCCACGCGGGACTCTCTCCGAGGGGACAAGCCGGAGTGAGGGACATCTGACAGGCGGCACGCGGGCCAACAGCACCTCGGACTCGCGGGGTCGACACGAGGTGAACGTCCCGATCCACGAGACGATCGAGGAAATCGCAGGCAAGACCTTCGTGTCCTTCGAGGAACACCGTCTGGAATGGATGAAGTTGATTCGCCAATTGAAAACGGGGATCTGCTTCGGTCGGTTCGCAGATGATCATTGGCTCTACCAGATCCTGGTCGATTTCGCCCCCGTCCATGCCAACCCTCGCACGGATGCCCGCATGCAGGAGCTAATCGAGCGAAATTTCGAGCAGGACGTGTTCATCTCGGCCAGCGAAGCCGACCGGCTGAGTGAGGAAGACCGTCGAAGACTGTTGACGCCGCCCCGAATTGTCATTCGACCCGATCGACCTCAACCCGGATCAGACGAATCCGATTCGAACGACTCGGATTCCGACGGCCCGTTTCGCAAGCCGAGACGGAAGCCATGAATCACCTCTTCGACGGTTCGATATCCCGTATTTGCCACTTCAGCGATGAGGGGTGTGAGGGGATGCCGTTCCTCCGGATGGATTCCCGTGATTCGCGCATACTGAACACGGCGTTGCTCACGCAGGTGATTCAGCTGACTTTCAGAAAGTTCCGCACGGGACTCGACAGCATCATGAGATTCTGCAATGCGTTCGGCCCTTCGCAACTGGATCAACTTCAACCGCGCAGCACGTTGATTCGCGCGGCGTTGCCACAGGTCGTCCACAGTGCCGGTGATCGGTGGGATGCTATCAATCGTGGACAGCCTACCGCGCGGACCCCGAAAAAACCTCTTGACAAATCGGACTGTTGGCGGATGATGAAACTCAGACAGGACACACGCATGTCGGTGTCCACTCCAGCGGACTGGAATCGGACGCGACCCACTGGGTCGACGCAGTTCCAAATCCCGGAGGCTCGCCTGACCTCAGGCACTCTTTTCGCACGCAGTTCGTTCTCCGAACTCTGCGTGCTCTCTTACTTCCGCTGTTTCTTGGTGCGGATCGAGGTCAGGAATGAAGCTCACGGAAAATGATATCGCAGTCCTCCGCGCACTTGCCAACTATTACGTGCTGTCAGCCAGCCTGCTGCACCGCATGGTGTTCCCCCAGCGAAAAGACCGTCGCAACACGCGTCGTCGTTTGCAGCGACTGGTCTCGGCGCATTACATCGCCCGCAGTGCGGTTGAAGTCGCCTTCAGCACGGGGAATGCCGGCCCGGCCTATTACTTAACCGCGAAAGGGGCCGATGCACTGGCCGTGTATTACGGCGATGAAGCCTGGCTGAACACGAATGTCCGGCAGCCCCGGATCGACAGGCTATACCACTGGCTTGATATCGCCGAGTGCCACTGGATCATCTCACAGGCGGTCGCTCGTGCAACGGGTGTGACGCTGGTTGGCTGGGTCAACGAGTGGCAGACGATGAGTGACGTTGACGGCAATCCGACCGACTACGTACTGCACACGCAATTCCGTGAAGGTCCAAAGCCTTTGAGCTGTAGTCCGGACGCGGCCTTCTGTCTGAAGGTCGGCGAACATCAGCGGGTGCACTACGTCGAAATCGATCGTGGCACGACCGGTTGCAAACGGGTGGCAGCGTCCAAGATGCCGGGTTATGCCGAACTGTTGTCAACTCGCGGTCACCATCAGCACTTTCCGACAACGACCTTTGACGACTTCGCGGTCGTCATCATTACAACGAGTGAGAAGCGTCGCGACATCCTCCGATCGTGTGTGTCGTCACACGAGGATCTCCATCCCGAGCTTTGGCTCCTGGCATCGAATGAGGATGTCACGCCGGAGTCGGCTCTATTCGAGGAGGTCTATGTCGATCACCAGGGCATCGTCGGCTCATTGATGTCGAAGCCTGCTGTGGAACCTGCTTTAGAACATCAGAAACCTGTCGCTGCGGAGTGATGCCATGCGCGAAAGAGACATGACCCGCCAGGGGTACCCTTTACTCGACCCTCCGGTGGACCGCTGCGGGTCGAGTGCAGGACATTTTCTGACGGCTCAAAGTTCATCGCAACCTGCTGTCCCCTCCCCGCTTGGGGTCGCCAGGGTCGCTCCTCACGTTGTTCGTCGGCCCCTGGCTATTTGCTCTGAGTGGCTGTTTTGGTGGTGGTCCGTGCTGGCGATGCTTGCACGGCCCATGCCCACCATTGGTGCGTCGCTCCACTCCACGGTTCCGCCCAGAGCAAATAGCCAGGGGCAAAGCCCCTCGCGACCCCAGCCGACGCCCCACAGGGGCTTTGTCCTGACAGTCAATTCTGATGGCCACGGGCGTCGGCTCTCGGCCTGCCGGCCGAGCAAGCGGCCCCCCCAATTGAGTGCCATCCGATGGCTCGTTCAATTGAACTTTCGAATCACTGTTCAAGGGCGAGGCGTTCCTTGGCACGGCCACCTGCCGGAGGCACAAACCGGCCGTGCCGGCTGCCACACCACCAGCCTGAAGTGTCGAATTGATGATCCGGTCAGGGACGCATCACGTCCGGCACTTCACGGTGTGGATCTCTATATTTCATTCCCCAACTGTCCAAT
>JAGQPX010000108.1 GCA_020426505.1 Planctomycetaceae bacterium
CGATGAGCACCGGGTTGTTCTTCCGTCGCCGCGAGAGCACTTGAATCACACGACGGATCTCTCCATCGCGACCAATGACTGGATCGACCTTCCCCTGCCGCGCCATCTCGACGAGGTCATGTCCGTACTTCTCCAGCGCCTGATACTTGTCCTCGGGGTGCTGATCCGTCACGGTGTTCCCCCCGCGCACGGCCTTCATCGCATTCCGGATGTCGTTCTCTTCAACCCCGTTCAGCGACAACAGCCGTTTCGCAGCGTCTTCGGCCTTCGTCAATGCGAGAAACAGATGCTCGGTCGAGACGTACTGGTCCTGCATCGAGTCCGCGAGTTTCTCGGCAGCATCGAAGACCTTCATCAGATCGGCCGACGCACCGACGTCCATGTTCGACCCGGATGACGACGGCAACCGCTCCAATTCCGACTCGACCATCGACTGAATCTGTGAGACGTTCGCTCCAATTTTGTCGAGAATCGCACGCGGAATGCTGTCCGACTCCAGCAGCAACCCGTGCAGCAGATGCAAAGGCTGCATCTGCACATTCCCCTTCTCCTGAGCAAGAGAGTGTGCGTGCTGGACAGCCTGTTGAGACTTCGCAGTCAGTTTTTCCGGTCGAAAGGCCATCGTTCTGCCTCGTGTAGCAAGGAACTTACAGTCAGAGCGCACCGAATCCCGGTGACGTCAGTTCCTATTAAGCAAGGCCCATGCCGAGAAGTATCATTCGTTCGAAATACGCCTCATCCGAATGATTGGTAATGGCTTACGTCACATGCCCGTATAATTATGGGCGAACATAAGTGCCATATTGGCACATTCCGGCAATTCCGCGCAGGAACGCAAGAGGTGCCATTATGGCATCTCCTGGCAATTTGCTTCTCGTCCTCACAACCACCGCTTGAGGCTTAGCGAGATCCGGCCAGTACAGATGTCAGTCTCCTTCCGGCATGAAGCCCACGGACATCTCCATCCACGACCCGCAGCTGCACCCGCCGCCCCCTTCGGGAGACAGAAGCATCCCGGAGGCGGGGATCGTGCTCAGCCAGCAGCCGGGGCGCATGCGGTCCCAACTGGTCAGGCTGCCGCTGAGTGTGTTCCACATCGCGATCTCACCCGTACGGAAGATGAGCGAGTTCCTCGTCGCTGCGTAGGTTCCGCATTTTCCGGCGGGCATCTCAAGCGATTGAATCTCGCCCGTCGCCAGGTCCATCACCTTCGGCTTGACGTAGACCATCCCGTTCACGATCGCTGGGCGTTGAATAGCCTTGCCGTGATCCCCCTTCTTGTCGAACCAGTCAAACGTCTGCGACCAGCGGTGTGTGCCGTCGCTCACCGCATACGCCGACACCTCGTATTGCACGTTGGTCGAGGCGTTGATCACGAGTGCGTCTTTCCCCGCAGCCAGATAGAAGGCGACCGTCCCGTCAGCCGTATCAATCGCCTGCTCCCAGACCTTTTCGCCGGTCGCAAGGTCCAACGCGACCAGGAACTGCTGCTCCCATAACTCGTCGGACCCGATGCGGCGCGCCTGCGACTGTTTCACGCTCGGGTGCCGACACTCGACAAAGCAGAGCTTGCCGTCCGCGACCGTGATCGTCGGGTTGATGACGACCCCCTCCTCGTATGACCACGCGGGTGAGCCGTCGGCCTTGCGTCGAGCGAAGACCGCGTCGCTGCACACCTTGAATGTCGCCGGTCCGCTGCGGGCGTCGTACCAACCTGCCCCCGCATCACCCCAGAAACTGACGAACGCCGTCCCCGTCTTCTGTGCGCTGCCGAGAACGAGGTCGTCTGTCTGGGCGATGAAGCCCCAGTCGTAAGTCCAGTCGTCTCGTGAGCCGCGCACGACCGGATGAAACGCCTCGACTTCCCCCGTCACCGCGTCGATCTGCCAGCACTTGTCCTTCGCAGCGATGTACACGAACTGCTCGTCCGCGCACCAATTGCTGCAGTCACGAGGCATGTTGAAGCGTTCGAGCGACGGGATCTCCAGCGCCCACAGCACGGTCCCATTGAACGCATCCAATGCAATGATGCGATGCATCCCTTGCACGAACAGTCGTCCACCGGTCGACAGGGGCGACGGCTTGCGACCGTTGCGGTCGGGTTGGGCTCTTGGTCCCGGACGACCGATCCATTGAATGTTCATCTCTCCCGTCGTACTCGCCCCGGCCAGTTCCTCGCCGCCAAAGGCCGAGTTGTCTGCTCGACCGTACAGGTGTGACCACTCACCCGCTCCTTCCAGCGCAGGCCGCGCTGCCGTGATCCATGTGCCTGATTCATTGTGCGTCTTTCTTGGCTCAAGTCCGACGGCTCTCAACGAATCGGATACCTCATCGAAGTCGAATGTCGCTTCACTACTCGGTTGTCCCAGACAGATCATCCCCCCCTCCGGACGCAGCACACGGAACGCCTCCACCATGTCGAGTGATGCCTTGCCCTTATTCAGCAGTTCTTCAGAGACAATCAAATTGGCAATGCGACCGACGAACGGCAGCTTGTCGAACGACTCCACATGATGCACCGCGATACGTGAGCCATACACACCCGCGTTGATCAGCGCCTGACGAGCCGTTGCAACCCTGTCAGCATCCGTATCGACACCGATGATGCGGAGGTCACTCTGCCGTGCGAGTTCCCAAGCCAGGCGTCCCTCACCGTTGCCGATCACCAGACCGACGCCGCGCGGAAACTCACAGCGGTCCAGAATTGCTTTTGCAGCTGAGGCGATTGCAGCATCCTCCGAGAACGGCTGTGCCTCGGTCGGAATGACCGGGCTGCTGAAATTGAAGTGCGTGTCGAGTTCTAGTTCGATCGTATTCGAGACCTGTCCGTCGATCTCTTTTTCAACGTAGTAGTGCAACATCCGGTCGCGAGGGAGTTGGTCGATGATTATGTCATGTGACGTCGTCGGCACATCCTTCTCGAAGCGGCGTTCATTCCCTCGATCGAGCAGCACGAGACGCGTCGGCATCGGCTCGGTCGTCTCCCAACGGATGCGAGCTGTTGTTGGCGTATCGAAGCGGACGTACGGTCCGGTTTCCAACTCAATTGGCTCGTTGAACTTGTCGGACTTGTCATCAAACCGGCGAGTCAGTTTGTCCTGTGTGACTGCCCGGTCGTACAGGCGGACCTCGTGGAGCATACCGTACATGGGGTGAAAAGTGTCGCTGTCGTGCTGGGCGCCGATCTCGAACACGCCCTGCTCCGGATACGTGAGCGGGCCGGTCTCCTTGTCCGTCTCGGCTTCCACCCGCCCATTCACAACGAGTTTCGCCGTCTCGCCGTCGTAGGTCGCTGCCACGTGATACCAGTGCCCCGGGCGGATCTTCGTCTCGCCCCGCAGGTAGCGGAAGTTCTCCGAGTCACTCTCCGTCTTGAACATGAAGACGAACTGCTGGTGATGAAAGCCGAGTGCCCAGCCCTGTTTGATCTCTTTGGTCTCCTCGAAGCAACTGATGATGGCCCCGGCAGAGTCCGACTCATCGACGCGGACCCAGGTCTCTGCGGTCATCGCATCACGGGGGAGGTTCATCGACTTCAGGTCGTCTGTGACGAGCAGTGTGTTGGTCTCACCGTCCAGTTCGAGGGCTTCGACGCCGCCGACTTCGCGGACGTGAATCTCGCCCGAGATCAGGGCGTGATGATTGCCGGTGAGGTCGGTCACGCGTCGCTCGCCGTCAGTTGCTCCCCGACGCTTGGCGAAGGCGGACATCTCACGATGAATGACCCAATGACCGAGCAGACCCTGCCGGTCCTGTTTACGAATCTCGGAAGCGGTCGGGCCCGTTTCGTCAGGACCAGTCGCTTCGCTGCTGACACTGCCTCCTGATGTGTTCTCGGCGAGGAGTGGTGTTGGTTTGTTGTCGCTCGGCTTGAAGCAATGAATGACGCCTTCGTCTGTGCTGACGTAGAGACGCTCGTTGGCGTAGGCAAGTCCGAAGGCGCGTCCCTCGACCGGCACCTCCCACAACAGGTCGCCATCGCCGAGTGAGTAGCCAGCGATGACATCATCACCGCCCAGCAGGATCGTCTCGCCCGCGATAATGATCTCGTTGTGATGCGGACAGGGGATGTCCCAAAGTTTCTGTTGGCCGGTGGAGTCGTACGCTGTCATGCGTGTGCGGGAGACCATCACGCGTCCGTCAGGCGTGACGGCTGAGATGACCGGCCCGACATGGCTGGCGACCGGCTGGCCTGTCTTGAGGTCAACCTCCGCGATCCAGCCGGTCTTGTTCCCCGGTCCGCAGAGGATGTGCCCGTCATCAGTCAGAACGACTGATGAGCCGCCGCTGCTTTCCAGAGTCGTGCCCGCTTCGCCATTTGCCCGATTGAAGACCTGCGGAGCCACACGACCTGCAGGAGCGATGACGAACTCATCATTCGCGAGCATGGCCCCTTCCAGCGTTTTCGCGTAGTGCGACTGCGTGTACCGTCCGTCTCCCTCCGCCTTGCCGGTCAAGCGGTCGACCGCGCTGAGCAGCGTGTCACGCCACGGCAACATGCCCTGTGCGAAGTAGGCCGTGTCCCCCTGCACCAGCACGCCCGTCCGGCAGGGCGCCAGCGAGACAAAGCGACCGTTGTTGAGAATCAGGTCCGCCTCATCCGCCCGCTCCGCCCGCTCCGACCGCCAGACCAACTCCCCCTCGCTCGCTGTCACACAATAGGCCCGGCCGTCATCCGAACCGAAGTAGACATGCTCCCCCGCCACCGTCGGCGCGATCCGCACCGGTCCGTCGGTCGTGAAGGTCCAGGCCACCTCGCCCGTCACGACATCCACCGCTCGAACCGAATCATCGACCGACGACCCGAAGTACGCTCGGCCTCCCGCAACGGTCACATGAAAGCAAGGGTCATAATTCCGCATCGACCCCAATCCCCGGACGTTAGCATACGAGTCCCACCTCGCCGGCCCCGGCCAAGCCGGCGCCGGCGGCTGAGCCGATCGCCAGACCCACTCACTCTCCACCGACCGCCCCGCGAACGCTTCAGCCGTGTACCCACTCCGAGCATTATCACGCCGAAACGTCGGCCAGTCGGCCGCGATGGATGAACTGGCCAGCACCAACGGAATCAATGCTGCCCAGAGAGGAAAGGTGAGTTGGAACTTCATCAATCGTCTCATTTCAGATCCGTTCTCGAAGCACTCAATAAGCGAGGTTGGTGCGGCCAAAAGGATAGCACCGGTGGCCTCAACCGATGCAGTGTCAGCGACAAGAAGCATCCCCAAAAACGCCCCTAAAATGGTAAGCGATCGTCTTGAGAATTGCTTCCCATATCCTTGCGGCGGGGGTGGGACAACCTATGGTCCCCTGTGTTCGGACAGAGAATCAGCGTACTCTTCCAGCCCACTTGATTCCCCGTCTCAGCCCCGACTGGAGCAAGATGAAAACACCCAGAAAGCATGCAAGCGATAACGCAAGGACGAGTTTGCGATGGAACCAGCCCATCTCTTCAACCCCCAACCAGAGGGCGAAGTCACCGAGTCGAAGGGCGAATGTGAGCGAGTAAATGAGGAAAGATGGGAATGCCACCCACAGGATCGTTGCACCGATGAGGAACACGATCGTCTCTGTCTTCCAACCTTTCGATTTCTCTGTCATTGACATGAGCTGTCAATCGGGCGAAGTGGATGAAGAGAATGAACGTTGGATCCTGTCCGATGGCAAGAAAAGAAGCGGAGAGAACGGGATTCGAACCCGTGCTACGGGTTTCCCCGCAGACCGGATTAGCAATCCGGCGCTTTCGGCCACTCAGCCATCTCTCCGGGTCGGGAGGCGGACGATCGAACGGGCGTTCCCATCGTCGCTGGTTCCCCTGGAAACCTTCGCATCACTATACTGTGACCACGTCGGAACGCAACCCCGTGTTGGGGCGGTTCCCTGTGTGCCGAGTGGCACGTTTGACGTCATCTCCTCCCAAGCCGACGGCTTTGCCGTCGTGTGGTATTGATCAATCATCCAATGTTCACAATCAGACCGATCGAATGATTATCCCACGATGATCGACGGCGGAGCCGTCGGCTTGGGAATCGGTTAGGAATGACAGCAACACTGAGTTGAATTCCGTTGTGAGTGCCCAGATGGCAGCCAGTTCGACACTTCATTGTCAGCGGACGCTTGAGAGTGCGGAGGGGTATCTGCTGCTCGGGATGGCGGACGCGGCGCTGCGGGAGTTGTCGTCGATTCGGGATTGGGGGGCCTTCACGCTCGAACATCTGAAACTGCGGGGCGAGGTGCTGCGGAGTGAGAAGCGGCATGACGAGGCACTCGCGGCGTTCGAGCAGGCGGACGAACTCGACCCGGATGATGTATCGACGCTGCTGGGGATCGCGTGGTGTCTCAAGCGGTTGGACCGTTTGGACGACGCGATCGAGACGATGCACCGCGCCTATCGAGCCAGTCCGGAGGAGTCGATTGTGCTGTACAACATCGCCTGCTACTACTCACTCGCCGGCGACAAGGAGCAGGCGCTTTCGTGGCTCGGTCGTGCGTTGCGGATGTCGCCCGACCTGCGAGAATTGATCCCGGAAGAGACCGACTTCGACCCGCTGCGTGACGACCCCGACTTTCGGTTCGTGGTTGAGGCACCGAGTGAGGTGAATGAGGAGTAAGCGGAGATTGATAGAACGCAGATGACGCGGATCGGGCTGATTGTCGCGGATTTGAAAAGTGTATTCGCTCGATTCGCGTCATTCGTGGTTCTGAAATGGCTACCGCGAATGATGCGAATGAACGCGAATGTCACTTGGACCGGACTTCACAAGGTTGCGGTGATCGTATCCTGGGACATCCGCGTTTGATTCAGTGAAGTCACACGAGTAACAGTAACGCATCAGGAGGAGAGCAAGACGCATGGACATCGAACACGCAGTCCCCACAGCAGCACCGCAGGTTGAGGCACCGGATGATAAGCCTCTCGTTCGCACGTTGAGCAAGCCGCAGCGACGGGTGCTGGGAGTGCTGGTTGAGAAGGGACTGACGACGCCTGATCAGTATCCGTTGACCTTGAAGTCCCTCACGAGCGGTTGCAATCAGAAGAGCAACCGGGACCCGGTGACCAACTACTCCGAAGATGCGGTCGAGGAGGCAATGGACGAGCTTCGGCAACTCGGCCTCGCAGCTGTCGTGCATACGGAGTCGGGTCGCACCGAGCGTTACCGTCACTTCATGCGGCAGCGGTATCCCTTCACCGAGACACAACTGGCCATCATGACCGAGCTGCTGTTGCGGGGACGTCAGCAACTGGGCGAACTGCGATCACGTGCGAGCCGGATGGTCCCCATCGACAGTCTGGAGCAGTTGCGGGCGGACCTCCAGGATTTGATGGAGCAGGGTTTCGTGCGGACGAACGGTCCGCTCGAACGACGGGGCATCGAAGTCGACCATGCAATGTACGAGCCGCAGGAGAAACAGGGATTCGATTCGCAGACGAGTCCACTGTCCGATGAGCCTGTCGAGACTCGTCCTGTCGCCACGACGGCGACCTCGGTCGTTGCGACAGCGCCGGCTGCTGATGATGGAGAGTTGGCGGCGCTCAAAGAGGAGTGCCGTGAGCTCCGCGCCCAGCTGCAGGAGACAACGCAACAGGTTGAATCACTCTCCGAGCAGGTCCGCCTGCTGAGCGACGACATCTCCGACCTGCGTCGCGATCTGGGGGCCTGAACAGCTGCCGAAGAACGAAGTCCGGGCCGTCTGCACCCGGAACGCACCTTGACATGATTCCCCAGAATGACGTATCGAGCGGCTGAGCCTCCGTTTTGATGTGAGGCCGTGCACGGTTTCGCCCGAGGGGAGCGTTAAAAGCGACATGTTCGAAGGAGCGAAGCAGGACGCGCAGGAGGCGCAACTGTCGCATTCGCAAGGCTTTCTGTCTCAGGCAGCCCGGTCGATCGCGATGCGGGTCTCGGCAGCCGGGCTGACGTTCGGCATGGCCCTCGTTGTCGCCCGGGCATTGGGTGACCGGGGACTGTTCGGCGAATACTCGCTCGCCATTTTCTGGATGAACATCCTGGCGATCGTGGCCAAACTCGGCTTCGACACGGCTTCGCTGCGGTTCATCGCCCAGTACCGGGCGGGGGGCGAGGATGCCCTTGTCCGGGGCTATGACGTCACCGCTCGGCGGTGGACCTTTGGCATGTCGCTCGTGATGTCGGCAGTCATGCTCATGGGCACGCTGCTGTTGCGGAGTATGCTCTCGGAGGGCGTGTTCTGGTGCCTGACGATTGCATCGGCGCTGCTGCCGGTCATCGTCGGCATCCAACTTCGCGAAGCGGGTCTCTTGGCATTTGGACGTGTGATGTTCGGCCAGACCAGCGGTGTGTTGATGCCTCTGATTCTCATCGCACTCGTGCTGTCGCTGCCCCTGCTCACACAGCAGCGATTGTCACCGCCGTTGGTCGTGGGTCTGCAACTCGTCAGCGCGGTCATCACGTTGACGTTTGTGGACTGGATGAACCGTCGCACGTTTGCAGAAGTGACCGAGGTGGAGCAACCGGAGGTCAGGACTCGCGAATGGTTGCATGTCGCCGTGCCGATCCTGCTCGTACAGTTTCTCAACCTCGTGCAACATCAGAGCGGCATCGGCCTGTGCGGTGCGCTGCTCGACAAGGAAGCAGCCGGGCTGTTCTCAGCCGTCGTGCGGGTCGCGGGAGTGCTATTCCTCGGCCTGCAGGCGATCAACATGATCGCTGCCCCGACAATTGCGTCGTTGTATCACTCAGGACGACAAGCCGAACTCGAACGCTTCGTGAAGACCTGCTCCCTCGCCAGTGGTGGATTCGCATTCGCATTCATGCTGGTGATGATCCTGTTCGGTCGCACGGTACTCGGCATCTTCGGCGACCAGTACGTCGAAGGTTTCGTCCCCATGATGGTCATGATCGCCGGGCTGTCGCTCGCAGCAGCAGCCGGCCCGGTGACTCAGTTCCTGCTGATGACGGGCCACCAATGGGACTGCATCAAAGTCTTCAGCGTCAACGTGGTCGTTTGTCTGGCTGCCGCGATCGTCGTGATTCCGACGTACGGCGTCCTGGGAGCGGCCGTCATCGCCGCCTTCGCTCGACTCTCATCCTGCGCGTCAATGGTGCTGCTCATCAAACGCAAACACAACCTCTGGTGCATTGCGGGCTGGCCAACTGACTCCACCAAAGCGCCAACGCGGCCAACAGAACCAGCAACACCCCAACGAGCGGCCGCGTAGTGAAGAGATCTCAAATTTCAGATCTAAAATATCAAACCTCAATGTCAGGGATCGACTATCGAAACCGCTTGTCGTCACCATCAGGGCGATCGTCGTCCTCTCCATTCCCACTTCCGCATTCCGACTTCCCACTTCAAGACATGCTCGCCTTTATTCATATCGAGAAAGCTGCCGGCACGACGATCACCACGATCCTGCGGCAGTCATTCGGACTTGGTCATTGCGATCTGGCCAGTTGGCATCAGTACCGTCAGGAGTACGCATCGCCCTCAGCAACTGACCTCCGTCGAGCAATGTCGTTCTACCCGAAGTTACAAAGCGTGAGCGGTCACATCGTCGTGCCGCATTGCGGGTATGAGCGAGTTTGTCCTGACATTCGCTACTACACGTTCCTCCGCGATCCTCTCAAGCGATGTGCCTCTCACTATCAGCACCAAGTCCAGACGATGGACAAGGAGCCGCCGCCGTTCGAGGAATGGATTCAGCAGGAGGTGTATCACAACTTCATGTCGAAGAAGCTGGCTGTGTCCGGTCGGGCTGATGATGCGATCGAGACGCTCGAAACACGTGTCGGTTGCACGGGGCTGGTGGAGCGTTTCGACGAGTCGCTGTTGCTGCTGCGTCAATGGGCCAATGTGCCTCAGTTCGACATGCGGTATCACCGACAGAACGTCGCGCCTCGTGATGAGATCAAGAAGTACCTCCTGCGATGCGATGCGACACGTGCAGCGATGATCGAGGTGAATCAGGAGGACATCAAGCTGTACGAGCATGTCCGCAATGTGCTGTTCCCCCGGCGGCTCGCTGAGTACGGCTCCTCGATGGAGGACGACTTGGCCGCGTTCCGTCGCACAAATGAGCCCGATCCGCTCTATCCCCGTCAACTGCCGAGCCTCCTGTACCGACGTGCGATCTACCGCCCCGCCGCCCGAATCACCAGCGCACTCCGCCGCGTGGCGTGAGATGCTGGTACGCCCAACTGAGCCGCGCCCGTCAGGAAGCGGCCGCTGACTGAGGTGGAGTGGCTCCGGAACCGATGAAAGCGGGTGAGCGGCCGCTTCCTCACGGGCGCGGCTCTGAACGCTGTCTGCCAGTGACGATCATCCACGAACTTGGCATGTCACTCATGTGTCCATAGACTCGAACTTCGAGTTGAACTGGATCGAGAGTATCATGGCACGTGTCGTTCTGGCGATGAGCGGAGGAGTCGACAGCTCGGCCGCTGCCCTGTTGTTACAGGAGCAGGGGCACGAGGTGATCGGCCTGTTCATGCGCTCCGGTGCCACTGAGGAGGAGACCTGCTCGACAGACGGCGGGCTGCTGCCCATCGTCAACGCACCGACTCGCAAGCAGGGCTGTTGCAGTGCGTCTGATGCCGCTGACGCTCGCCGCGTCGCTGACCTGCTGGACATCCCGTTCCACGCGCTCAACTTCGCGGACGCCTTCGGACGCATCAAGGACTACTTCGCTGACGAATACCTCGCAGGCCGCACACCGAATCCGTGCGTCATGTGCAACAACTGGCTGAAGTTCGGCCGCCTGTGGGAGTTCGCTCAGCAGGTCGGTGCGGAGTACGTTGCGAGTGGACATTATGCCCAAGTGCAACCGCTAAAGTACGAAGACACCCTCGGCCTCTTCCGTGGTCTCGATCACACCAAAGATCAGTCGTACGTCCTCTTCGGCGTTCATCGCGAGTTGCTCAATCACATCCTCTACCCCTGTGGTGGTCACACCAAAGCGGAGATCCGAGACATCGCTCGACGTGCCGGGCTGAGGACAGCTGACAAACCGGACAGTCAGGAAATTTGCTTCATCCCCGACAACGACTATGGAGCGTTCCTCGATCGCTATCGCGGCCCGCAGGAGACAGCAGGCCAGTTCGTCGACACAGCGGGTAACATCGTGGGCGAGCATCCCGGCTATCAACACTTCACGATCGGCCAGCGACGTGGACTGGGCGTGACGTTCGGCGAGCCCCGGTTCGTCGTTCGCATCGAGCCGGAGACCCACCGCGTCGTCCTCGGCACGAAAGACGACCTCGGTCGATCCACGCTCGAAGCCGACCGCCTCAACTGGCTAATCGACCCGCCCACCGGCCCGTTTCGTTGCGAGGCACAGATCCGCTATCAACACACACCCGCATCATGCGATGTCGAACTGACCGACGACGACCGCGTGTGCGTCACATTCGACAATCCCCAAAACGGAGTCGCCCCTGGACAAGCCGTCGTGTTTTACGACAACGACCGAGTCCTCGGCGGTGGTTGGATTTGTTGACGTTTTTTTACCGCGGAGGCGCTGAGACGCGGAGGGAACGCGGAGAGTCACTCGTCTCTTGTCAGTCAATCAGCAAATCTACGATCACCAATCAGGCTTGTTGTCGCAGATTGTTTTTTGAAAGGGTCTCTTCTAACCCTGATTGCCGTGTCATTCTTAGGAATCGGACCACGAACGTTTGATGCTCCGCGCGTCCTCCGCGTCTCAGCACCTCCGCGGTGAAACTAACCCTTCAACTGATCTCACGGATCGTCCTCCGCAGCGCATCCACCTGCGACTCAGCCGCTTCGAGCGATTGCATGCTGGTCTTGAACTGGCACAGTCGCGGTTGGAGTGACTCGCAGACGGGGCAGTCGCCTTCCTGGTAACTCTTGACCTTGCCTTTGTATCGAGGGTCGAAGTTCGGTGCCTGATCGGGGCGGGAGTAGAAGGCGAGGTTGCGGAAGACCGGTTCGAGATGCACCGGTCGCCAAGCAGAGTAGAGGCCATCCCCGCCGTTGGCGATGAATGCCTTGCGGAATGTGCGCCAGTCAACGCCCGCTCGCTCTTCGTCCAGCTTGCAGACCCAGGTCCAGTAGGTGTGCAGACAGCCGTCGGGGACGACGGGCGGGATGAGCCAGTCGCACTGCTCCTCATCGAGCACTTGCTGGTACATGCGGGCGATGTGGATGCGAGCCGCGACAAGCGCGTCGAGTCGTTCGAGTTGGCCGAGGGCGAGGGCCGCCTGCGCAGCCGACATGCGGAAGTTGTAGCCCATCACGTCGTGAC
>JAGQPX010000009.1 GCA_020426505.1 Planctomycetaceae bacterium
AAGGACATGCTCTCTGCACGTGGTCATTCGGGAGAACGACTGATTGTCACGCCAGCCGAGGGTGCTGTCGGCATGGAGGAGAAGCCGACGGATGCATTGCGGCAGAAGCCTAATTGCTCGATCGCGGTCTGCTGGAAACTGATGGCCTCGAAGGAGGTCGATGCGGTCGTTTCGGCAGGCAACACGGGAGCCGTGGTGGCAGCCGGGTTGAGGACACGCCTGTTCCTCAAGGGAGTCAAACGGCCGGGCATTGCCGTTATCATGCCGACGTTGACTGGCGGATCCGTGCTGATGGATGTGGGGGCCAATCCGGGGGCGAGAACCGAACATCTCTTTCAGTACGGCATCATGGGTTCGATCTACGCTCAGAGCATTCTGGGGATCGAATCGCCCCGCATCGGTCTGATGAACATCGGCACCGAAGAGGGGAAAGGGAACGAACTCGCGCGGGAGACGCATCAGGTCCTGATCAACAGTGCCCTGAAGAGTCACTACGTCGGCAACGTCGAAGGCCGCGGGCTGTACGAAGGCGAAGCGGACGTGCTCATCTGTGAGGGGTTCGTCGGCAACGTTGTCCTCAAGGTGAGTGAGGGCATTGCTTCAATGATGATGAAGATGATCGCCGGTTCAGTGATCGGATCGCTCAAGGAGGAACAGCATCTCGCCAAAGCTGCGTTCGGCGAAATGAGTAAGAAATTCGCATACAATGAAGTCGGCGGCGCTCCCCTGCTCGGTATCGACGGGATTTGTTTGATCAGTCACGGGTCCAGCGATGCCCGTTCGATGACGAATGCTCTGTCCGGAGCCATGCGATTGAAGGATCAACAGGTCAACGTCCAGATCGTCGAGCAACTGGCTGCACACGCGGGAGGCTGAGTCATGAGTCGGATTGCCTTTCTCTTTCCTGGACAAGGTGCCCAGCACGTAGGGATGGGCAAGACGCTTGTCGTGCGTTACCCGGCCGCCGCCCGACTGTTCGAACAGGCGAACGACATCCTCGGTTACGACCTTGCAAAGCTCTGCTTCGAGGGGCCGGCGGAGGAGTTGGACTCGACGGTCATCAGTCAGCCGGCCATCTTCGTGACGAGTCTCGCTGCCCTCGAAAAGCTGCGTGCCGATTCGCCCGACATCGTCCTCTCCTGCGAGATGGCTGCCGGGCTCAGTCTTGGTGAATATACGGCTCTAGTCTTCTCCGGAGCCATGTCTTTCGAGGATGGACTGCGGGTTGTCCAGCAGCGTGGACAGGCGATGCAGGACGCAGCGGACGCGACGCCTTCCGGAATGGTCAGCATGTTGTTGCTCGATATTCCGATGGTCGAGGAGATCTGCGAGCAGGCGAAAGGCGACGGGACTCTCCAAATCGCGAACTACCTCTGCCCCGGGAATACGGTCGTCTCCGGCACGAATGCCGCCTGCGAACAAGCCGCTGAACTTGCCGATGCATCAGGCGGACGTGCGGTCCCTCTCGCTGTCGCAGGTGCGTTTCACACGTCGATCATGGAGCCGGCGGATCAACGCCTCGCTGAGGCTCTCGCGTCGGTCGAGATCAAGTCGCCGGAGATTCCCGTCTACTCGAACGTCGACGCACAGACGCACAATGACCCCGCAGCACTCAAGGACATCCTCGTGCGACAGGTTATCAGCCCGGTCCGCTGGGAAGACTCCATCCGAGCGATGCTTGATACAGGGATCGATGAGTTCTACGAGATCGGCCCCGGCAAAGTGTTGACCGGCCTGCTCAAACGCATCGCCCGCAAAACCCCCTGCACCGTCATCAACGACTCTCAGTAGCCGCTCACTTCAAATGTACGGCCAACCGCAAGTCAGATGCCCTCGCGTCTCGGTTTGCGGCGTTCGTCTCGTGGACCAGTGGGACTTCGCCGTTTGCGTTTTCGCTTTTTTGGCGGTTCAAGTTCGGCTTCTAGTCGCTTTGAAAACAGCCCGAAGCCAACGGCGAGTCCTTCTCCGATGAGCAGCATCAGCAGAATCCACTGCTCGTTACGTAGGGTGTTCATGGCGATGGCCGGTGCCCGATGCACCTTGAGCGAGTTGCCAATGAAATTGATGAAGTTCCCGAAGACGCCCCGCATCAGGAATTCGACCCGCCCGCCGCCGTAGTCGCCGACTGTGTGCCCCTCCATCGGCACGATTGGTTCAAGAGCGTTGACCGCGGCAATCGCCCAGCAGAGGTAGGCGACGACGATCATCACGCCGATCGTCATCATGCGTATCGAGATACCTTCCGAGGAGTCGTTCTTCCCATTTTTCATCAGAGTGGCTCGCTCTTAAGAATCGGAGTCTGAAATTCTACTCACTCAGAGCACCATTCGCGAACCGCAGGAGATCACTCCTCGTAGGAGACGGGGAGAACATCATCACTCTCGAGGTCAGACTCTGCCCCCGTTGCATCCAAGGGCATCTCGAATGCCTCAGCAACCTCTTCGCGTAATTCGATCGGCGAGTATTCCACAGTGATCAGACCGGGGATTTGCATGAACTCGTGTTTTGGATACGGGTTAATCCGCTTGAGACGCATGCGACCGGTCTCGCTGCCGCGTCGAAAGGTCGCAACGAGTTCCCTTTCCCGCACCGTGCCTTCGCATGTGATGTCGTTTCGTCCGAACATCCACACTTGTTCCCCTCGACCTCCCAGCGAGAACTCGCCGTCTGCCTGACGCTCTGCATGAATCAACAGGTCGAACTCCCAAGGCTGACCATTGTTAGTCTGCTTTAGCTTGGGGAGGACGGGATGATTGACAAAGAGCTTCACGATCCCCTCATAACCGGAGTGCTCGGACTTGCGAATCACCAGTTTTGCGGCCCCTTCTTTTCCCGTTGACTCGTTTCGCCACGGCCCGACCCATGCGCCGGTGATGTCGTCCGAGGAGTCGGGGGAATCATGGGCGGTTTCCCAAGCGTATTGAAAAGGTCTCCACTCAGTCATGCTTGTGCAGCCGCAACAAAGCAGGATCGGCCAGGCGATCCACACGGCTCGCCGAGGAGAGTGAGTGATTGTTCGAGACATACCGCCTCCGATCGATAAGCACATTGAGTCAGAAGGGTTATCAGACGATTCGTCTTGCTCCCATGCCAAGATGAGAATTGAGAGCCCATCGTGACGTCACAAGGTTCAGACCAGCGGAATCAACCGAAATTCACCTCGCACGCGCATTTGTCAGTCCATCGTGCGGCGAGATCTGCTCTTCAGTTCCTTTCCACTTCGATTCCATCTTGTCGCCACTCCGCATCATGACCTACACCCCCGCTGACCTACTCCATCCTTGAACGAGTCGCTCATGCCATACTCTCCAATCCCAGTGATCCTGCATGGGCGGATTCTGATGCTGGCACTATTTGCATGCGGGCCAGTGGCAATCTCCGGATGCTCCGCAGTTATGGCAGCTCGGGCTCCGGTCAAAAAAGACCTGTCGGTTCTCACTCCGGGCATCCCTCGTGGACGGGTCATCTCCGAGCTGGGGGCTCCAGTCCATACACATCATCAACAGGGACAAGAAGTCGATGTCTTTGCGTTCAAGCAGGGATACAAGACATCAACCCGCTACTCGCGAGCATTCTTTCACGGTGTGGCTGATGTGTTCACGTACGGACTTTGGGAGATCGTCGGCACTCCTCTCGAAGGAACCATGCAAGGCGAAGAGGTTCGAGCGGAAGTCGCCTACACCCCGGACGGAACGATTGACCGTATTGAGTACTACTCAGGAGCGCATTTGTCATACGGTGGCCCGACGCTGGCCTCGTGGATGCGTTCGAAAGAGACTCGGCAGACGGCAATTGTTGAGGGGAGCACAGGAGCGCCAGAGCAGACCATTCTTCCGGCAAGCGGAGAAAGCGACACCGCCCCCTGCATCACCGACGGTTTCTGACGGCTTCCACAACAGACATTGCCGAGATTCGCTGACTCCTGATACATTGCCGCACCCTCGGCAGGGAAGTCAACCTTCGCCACTCCACGGATGGACGCATGGCGGCGTATCGGGAACACATCACGGTCAGCACGATGCTCGGCATCGGATACGGGTTGGGAGCGACATTCGCCCTCGACTTCACCCCGGCTCAGGGGGCGCTGGCGGCATGGTTAACCGCGCTTGGCGGGATGCTGCCCGACCTTGATTCCGAAACAGGCCGCCCCGTGCGCGAGATGTTCGGACTCGTCGCAGCGATCGCGCCACTGGCGCTGGTCGGAAGGCTCATCGGCTGGCTCGGACTGCCGAGCGACGTCGAGATCACCATGCTGATGATCGTGGTCATGTACCTGGTGATCAAGTATGGCGGCGCGTCGATCATCGGAGCAGTGTCAGTCCATCGAGGCATGTTCCACAGTTTGCCGGCCCTGGCGATCGCAGCTGAGGTGACGTACCTCTGTTACCCGAGCGATCTTACGACGGTCAAACTGTTGATGGCCAGCGGCACCGCCACCGGATTCTTCTCGCATCTCCTGCTGGACGAGATGTACAGCGTGCAATGGGCGGGCGTGCGGCTCAAACTTAAGAAGTCGGCTGGCACCGCGATGAAAATGTTCAGCAGCTCGTTCATCCCGAACGTTGTGACCTACTCGATTCTCGCCGTGCTGACCTATGCGATGCTCGTCGATGCGGGCATCATCCAACCCAAGCCGGCGGAGCCGTTGTTCCAACAGGCTGACTCCGCTGACAGAATGATCCCGGACGACTCGGTCGATGAGTCGCTGCTGAATGAAGATCATCTCGGCGAGCCGTCATTCACAACCGCGGGCGCGACACAACCGGAGTTTGTCAGGCCGGAGCCGAACGCTCAACCGGTTCCGTTGCCGGAGCGCACGGCATTCGAGGAAGTGCTGCCGCCGACCGTGAGTCCGGATGCGTTTGGCCCCGTGCGTCGCTGAGGAGTGGCGCTCGCCGTTGGCTCGCGGCGAACGGTCACGCCATCCTGATTTGCGGGCTCCTTCCCTCGTGTCGTGGGGATCGGTACGATCGTGGGGTCGAAACTCTGCCCGCGATCTGTTGAAGGAAGTCTCCCATGTCCCGCGTTGCTCGCCGACTGTTGTTGCTGGTCCTGATCGTGCTGACTCCCGTCGTCGGTTGGACGTTCTATCGGGAAACGTCGCCGGGAGCGGAGTTGTCCGATGCGGCGGCGGAGTTCGTTGACCTGTTGGACGCAGATCAGCGGAAGACGGCCCTGCTCTCCTTTGAGGACGACACGGCTCAACGGGTCGAGTGGCACTTCATCCCCAAGGACCATCGCAAGGGGTTGCAGATCAAACACATGAACAAACGCCAACGGGAAGCAGCTCACGCGTTACTCGAGGCGGCTCTGTCGCAGATGGGTTACTCCAAAGCGAAACGGATCATGTCCATCGAAGCTCTGCTCGCGGAGATCGAGGGGGAAGGTCGGTTCATCCGCGATCCGGAGCGGTACTACTTCACGCTGTTTGGTGCCAACTTCGGTGGTCGCTGGGGGCTGAGCATCGAAGGGCATCATCTCTCGCTGAACTTTGTCGTTGCAGACGGCAAGGTGATCTCGTCGACGCCTCAGTTCTTCGCTGCGAATCCGGGCGTTGTGATGACGGAGAACAAGTCCGGCTTTGAGCAGGGCACACGCATCCTCGCCAAGGAGGAGACGCTCGCGTTTGATCTGGTCAACGCACTGGACGACACACAACGTGCGGCTGCCATCATTGACGAGACAGCGCCGCGAGAAATTCGTGCAGCCGGAGAGTTGCAGCCGCCACAAGAAGCCCCGGCAGGTATCCCTGCAGGCCAGCTGACATCAGAGCAGCAGAAGGTCCTCAGGCAGTTGATCGAAGAGTACGCGACAGCGGTCCCCGCGAAACTCTCGGAAGAGCGGCTGGCGAAGATCGACGCGGACGGTTTCGACGGCGTGCATTTCGCCTGGGCCGGCGCGACCGAGCCGGGCATCGGACATTACTACCGCATTCAGGGAGATTCGTTCCTGATCGAGTTCGTCAACACGCAACCTGATGTCGCAGGCAACCCGGCCAATCACATCCACTGCGTCTGGCGCGACATGCACGGGGACTTCGCCATCCCGGCGGAGTGATTACTTCCAGATTGCTTGATCGCACCTGGCACCGTTCGCCGAACGGTCGCTCAGCAACATGTCCGTTCGCGTTGTCTGAGAGTCAGATGGACATATGCAGATTCTGAAGGGGTGGCAGGGTCAGGAGCGAAGCGGATGGTCCTGCGATCTCCGATCCGGGTCTTCCCGTTTGTCAGACCCGGCCACCGTGCGGAATGCATCATGCGATCTGACTCTCAGTAGCCGTCGATCGAAAATCGATGCCGACCTCCGAGTGCGTCATACCCCGTACCTGATGAGTCGCCGCCAACGAAAATGCCCGCGGGAGGACCGTCCCGCAGGCATCTCAGTCAGGCCGAGGTCAGTGATTACTCGGCGACTTCAGGATCGGCCAGTTTGGCTGGTGGGACGAGGGCCGCAATGCGGTAGAAGCCCGCTTCCACCTGCTGCTGCAAGTCGGCCACGGTGAGTGTCCCCTGCACTTCGATGAACTCACCGCCGCCGATGAACGCGATCGCCTTCATCAGGTCGGTATCGGCTCCAGCTCCCACGGCCAGTGTGTGGAGAGTGTACCCTTCCTCCGCAGCCTTGAAGGCCTGTGACAATGCGTACCGTCGAGCCTTATTGTCCGAGCCGTTGTCGTTGACGTAGAACGGCACGCTACTGGTGGTTGTGAGATTGTTGAAGACCGACCAGTCGAAGTCGCTTGGAACATCCCAGTAACCGTCGTCGGAGTAACTTCCCTGACGGCTGTTGTAGCCGGCCTCGTTATCGTACGTATTCGCGTTACCGTCCGTCATCACGAGAATCGTCGGACGTGAGCCGTCACGGCTGTAGTCTTCAATCATGTCGATCGCCTGGCGAATCCCGCCCCCAATATTTGTGTAGGGGTAGTAGTTACTCGCCTGCTTGTAGTCCATGATCGTCTTGATCGCGTCATAGTTTGAGTCGAGCGGATCAGCTGAGATGTCAACGGATTGTCCGCTCTCATTCAGGATCGACTCGGTGCGTCGTTCCTGATCATAGCTGACGAGACCGACATGATCGCCGAATCCCAGGTCTTGCAGGAAGTCCACAAACAATTCGTTGCCTTTCCGGACGGCATGGAACGGGTAGTGCATCGTGCGAGACAGTTGAGGAGTTTGAGAGTGCTTCGGGTAAGTCTCCAGCAGGTAGTGCACCAGCGTGCTTCCGCCGTACATCTCACGGAGTCCCCCCCGATTGATGTCTGAGTCGCTGCGGACATAGTTGATGTACGAATCCCAACTGCCGTTGTTGAACGGCCAGGAGACACCGTTCAGGGCGAAGTAGGTCTTGACCGCGTTATTGTCGTCATAAAACGTCTCGGTATATCCATTTCCCTGATCGAAACCGTCAAACTTCTTGTCCCAGTTGCTATTGGCATAGACCTTGACATCCCGGACGGTCTTCCCGTAGTCGCCGGTGACCGTGTAGCTCGATCCTGACGCATTGTACCAGTTGTCAACGCTCCCATCGGTGTACCAGATCTTGATACGATCGAGCGAGTTCGTGCTGAGGGAGACTGTGACGGAGCGTGTCTCGTGGTCCACTGTGACCGACGCCGTTGGTGTTGAACCGTAGCCGTCCTCCAGGTCCCCTGTCTGCACGACAGGCTCGTTTTCGTCTGTGACGACAAAGACCTTCACGCCGTCGATGTCATCACCCGAATAGCCTCCGCTGCCGGAGTACGTGCCAGACGTGGTGTTGAGTCCGTTAATGGTATACCAGCTGTTTCCAAACTGGAGTTCGACCTTCTTGAAGGCCGTGTCAGACTCCACGAAGACCTGATCGTACATGAATGTGACATCGATCTGTGGGTCGTCGTTATTCGGTGGGTTGCCGTGGACGGTCAGCCATTTTGCCGCACCGGTGATGTCTGACGCCGAATTATCAGGATCAACATGATCGAGGGTTCCCAAGGCACCGTCTGCCATGAACATCGCCAGGTACGAGTCTTCCAGGTTTTGGCGAATGCTGTCGACACCGAGATTGCTGACAGAGTCAGAGCGGAACAAGCTGTCGTAGGCCATTGATCCTGAGAAGTCGAGCACGACGGCAATGTCGCGGGACTCGATGTAGGCGATAGCCTCTGACTTCATGTCGACCGCGTCATCGCCGAACACCGCAGCGAACATCAACGGCAACTTGCCGTCAGGAGCTGAAGTGTCTGCATTATCACGACGCGCCCGGACTTTGACCGCGTTGGCCGGCTCGACTCCCCACGTGATCTCAAACTGCTCAGTCGCCGGATTGTAGGACCGGAGGCCAAACGTGACGTCGAGATTCGGATCGACAAACACGCCATTCAATGCAGCGACATCCACCGCCATCACCTTGGCCTGTTCGCGTGCATACGCCGTCGGGTCCGCTTCACCCGGCGGCGCGTTTTCGACCGCATTGGTGATCTCCATCGCCGCTGCGAGCGCAGCTGCATCGACCGCGTTTTGCTGAATGGTTTTGCTCAGGGCGACATGCCCTGTGTCGATCGAGAACGACACAAAAGCAATCACCGGCAGCAGACAGAACAACGCGAGCACCACGAAGGCCCCACGACGCGCATCGTAACTCCACGACGCATCATTTTTCGGATTCGATTTCGGCTGAAACATGTTGGCTTACCCATTGACGGCAGGTCGGAAACATCACCCCGTATGCTCAGGGATAGCTCGCTGAAGTTCGACGAGTTGGTGGTTTTTAAGTGAATTCGGACGAATTTCCGAAAATGTTGGTTGCTGTTGTCTTCGGTCAACACGCATGAGTTGACAAGTAAACACAACTGTTATATAACTGTGTTCACTTGGCCGTCGATTGGGTGGAATTACGCATGTTCATTCGCATCGAAAAAGGGTCGTCGACTCCCATCTCCAGGCAGATCGCTGAGCAGATCCGGGCTCAGTGTCTGTCCGGTCGGATCAAGCCCGGCACACAGATCCCGTCCGTGCGGCAACTCGCGCGGGACCTCGCAGTCAACCAGAACACGGTCCTGCGGGTCTACGAAAAGCTGATGGCCGAAAAGCTCCTCGACATGCGGCACGGCGAAGGGACGTTCGTCGTCGACCGTTTGCCCCGCAACGAGTTGAAAGCCTTGCAGGTTCGGTTCTTCGACGAACTGACCCAGGTGACTCAGCAGGGACGCCTGCTTGGCTTCACCGCAGACGACCTGCACAGCCTGCTGGATGACGCCCTCACCCAAACCCAGGACAGCTCCAATCCCACGGACGATGTCAGTCACAAACAGAAGACGGGAGACCCGGCATGACCTCACCGGCGATCGAAATCCATGATGTCCGCAAGAGCTTTCGCGACAAGCGTGTGCTCGACGGCTTGAACCTCACGGTAGAACGCGGACAGACGTTCGCCTTCCTCGGCCGCAACGGGGCCGGCAAGACGACAACCATTCAAATGCTGATGGGCCTGCTCTCCCTCGATCAAGGCACGCTCAAAGTTCTCGGTCGCAACCCCCAGCAGCAGCCGCTCGAGGTCCGCAGCACGGTCGGGTATCTCGCAGAAGATCAGACGATGTTCGGCTGGATGACCTGCGAGGAAATCATTCGGTTCGTCGCAACCTTCTACCCGACGTGGGACCATTCACTGGCGAGACGTTTCGTCGATCAGTTCGAAGTGCCGCTGAAGACCAAAATCCGGCATCTCTCCAAGGGCCAGAACGTCCGGCTCGGGCTGCTGCTGGCCCTCGCTCACAGGCCGGAGTTGGTGATCCTCGACGACCCGGCTCTGGGCCTCGATCCGATCATGCGGAAGGAGTTCAACCGCGACCTCGTCGAGCATCTGCAATCCGCAGGCACGACCGTGCTGTACAGCTCACACCTGCTGTACGAGGTCGAGCCGGTCGCGGACGTGATCGCCATCCTGCATAACGGCTCGATCGTCCGACAGTCCGGCACCGACGAACTTCGCGAACAGGTCAAACGCCTCATTCTCGAACCGGACGCAGCCGCTCGCATCTCCGGCGACCTGAAGATCCTCGACAGCCGCACCCTCTCCGGCGAGGTGGTCCTGGTGATCGACAACGCCCCCAGCGCGATCCCCCTGCTCCGCGAAGCGGACTTCACCTATCGACTGGAGGACCTGTCCCTCGACGAAATCTTCGAAGCCTTCGTCGTCGGTCGACCACCTGCTCCCTCAACGACCACGGGAACCGCACAGCCCATGCCAGTTTCCACCTGATCCAAGGGAAATCCCAAGCCGACAGCTCCGCCGTCGATCCGTGACGCTCAACACGCTCCAACCTCCACAACCCATGCGATCCCCCATGCACATCTGGCTCAACCTCCTCCGCAAAGAGTGGCTCGAACACAAGTGGCAGATACTCGCTCTCAACGCGATTCCACTTGGACTCTTTATTGCATGGATTATTGAAGACCCTCAGAACGCTTTTGTGGGTGTCGGAGCAGCAGTCTTCGGACTTTCTCTGGTCGGTCCCTGCTTCGTGGGGATGACAGTCGCTGCTTCCGAGTACTCTCAAAAAACAATCACATTTCTGGCCAGTCAGCCATGCCAGATGTGGAAAGTCGGGCTGACGCGTTGGCTATTTGGTGTTGCCATGCTCTTGATTCCCATCTTTGTGGTGGGCCTGGTCGCTCTGCTAACGACATCCATCATGCCCCAGGTCTCGTGGAGTTCAGAAAACGTCCACGTTTCATTCCCATGGCCACCATCGCTCCTCGAGATCACATCTGTCCTGTTGATCAGTCTGAATCTGTACGCCTGGATCGTCGCCATTGCAACCAATCAACGAACGGAACTTCGAGCTGGCGTCATCGGAGTGACCATAACCATCGTGCTGGCTGTCATGGGCGTGAATGGGGTCTCAGCATGGGATAACGCTGATGGTGCGTTCTCATTCGTGCCGCACGCAATGGCCAGCATCGGCCCGTTTTGTGGATGGTTGCTGCTTGACGCTCAACGACAGTCGCTCACGTCTGCCATGGTGATCGCGGGCGTGTTCCAAGCTGCCACACTGACGATCCTCTGTTCCGTGATGGTCCTGCGGTATGGACGAACAAGTTCGATCGTCCTTTCGATACGTAAAGCAACGAACGTTCCGCAAATTCAGGCTTCGGATGAATTGGGCCCAGTGCAAGAATCACCGACCACGGCCCTCATTTGGGCGCAATGGAGAGAGACTTTGCCGGTCTGCCTTGCTGGGGCAGCGACTGCCTTTGCGATCCTCATCATCACTTCCATCTCGCCTGTGGAATTCCGATCTCATCGCTCAGATGGGGTGTGGCTGTACCTGCTGCTGATGACACTTGTGACGATCGTGACACTCATGATTGGCTCGATCAGCTTCACGAGCGACCTCGATCCGAAGTTGTACGCGTTCTGGCGATCACGACCAATCTCACCCGGGGCATGGTTCTGGCTCAGGTATCTCGCAGGCGGCACGACGATCACGTTGTTCTTCTTGCTTCCACTTGGAGTCATGGCTGTTGTGACACTGCCGTCTCATGTTTGGAATACAATGCCGCTCTTGATACCCGTATTCAGCCTGACGGTTTATAGCATGGGCGTCCTGTTTGCCTGCACCGTGCGACATCCCGTGTACTCGATCATTCTCACGATGAGTGCGACACTGATGATTTGGTTTCTTCCGGAGTTGTTCACGGAAACTCACTCGTGGTCGATCGGCAGGCTACTAACTCAAGCTGTCGAGCAGCCATATGGTACAGACTCGATGTACGCATGGATGAAGGCCTTTCTGGGATTCGCCATGGCGGGCACGATCAGTCTCGTCGCCACGCTCGCTGCTGCAGTGGCGCTCAAGCGGGACTTGTACTTTCGCACGTAACAACCAGTTGCGATAAGGCTCAACACACGAGTCATCAGAGTGGTCCATCAAAACTGGAATGACAGGTTCCCAAGCCGACGCCTCTGCCGTCGAGCGATCAAGCGAAATCGGCCATTGTCTCTCATCCGATCGACGGCAGAGCCGTCGGCTTGGGAGGAATGAATACAGGAGATTGTGACCAGAGATCCCGTTATCTCAGCCTCGCTGAGGCACTGGTTAGCATTCGTGCTCTCGTTCGTTGCCATTTGCAGCGGCGGCGATCAGGTGGGAGTCTTCGAGAACAGCCGGTTCATGCCGAGTCCGATGAGGGCGTGTTGTGCGAACAACAACGGGACGATGAAGCGCCCCTCGACCGACCAAGTCAGGGCAATGGCAACGCAGCAACTCGCGATGACGCCGAGCAGAATTCTCGTGCGATCATCACGCAACGACAGAATCGTGCCCATGATTGAGAGCGTCAGGATCGTCCACTGGGGGATCGTGCGTGGACGGAACTCCTGGAAGACTTTCATGGGAGCGAGTGCAACGGCTTTGCCGGGATTCGCCGCGATCCATTCCATGGCCCGTCGCCGGCTTTCGTGGGCGAGTACCACTTCGGACTCCAGACGGGTCATCCCCGGCTGAGTCACTCCTTGAAAGAATCCGTCCGAATCCAAGTTCACCCACACACCGTGATTCGCCCAGATCGCATCTCCGAAAGCCGCAGACAGTTGAACCCACCCCTGTGACCCCAATGGCATGAACTCACCCAGCACCCGACAATTCCGCATCATCCAGGGGCCGGCGACCATGAGCATCGTGCCGACAGCGGTCGCTGTGAAGAGGACTGCTCTCCGCAAACGTCGTGTTCCCTCATTGGCCAGTCGTTCGTTCGATGCGCCCGGCTCAACTGGGGGTTGTCGGAATGCCAACCAGAACACGATCAACAGCAGAACGGGGGTCCAGAGGATGATCTGACTCCGCGTCAACAATGCGACTCCGAGCATCCCACCGATGCAGACGGCCTGTTTCAAGGATGGTCGCTGCGCCATTCGGAACAGCAGCCAGCACAAAATGGCGACGGCCAGTGTCGTCAACGGTTCGGTGAGGAGGGTCCGACCGTAGAACCGGGTCCGCGTGTCAACCACGACATACAGCAACCCGGAAATCAATGCGATGCGGGCGTCTGTCAACTGGCAGACGAATGCGACCAGCAATCCGCACACGGCAGCCATGCAGAATGCGTTGACGAAGCGAATGCCCCAGAACTGTCTGCCGAACGTCCGATCGAGAATGGACATGACAAACGGCAGGACCGGAGGGCGATCGGCGACCGTGCCGGCAAGAGACTCCGTTGTCAGCTGGTACAACTCCGATGACTTAGCCGCCTGATCGTACGGCTGGCGAAACTCGGCGTTCTGGAAGTCCAGGCGAAATCCGCGCCCGTGTGCCAGCTCCCATCCGATACTGTCATAGATCGGTTCGTCCCCCGTGGCACCAGGAGGATGATTCAGTCCGAACTTCACGGAGTAGTAAATCAGGAAAATCCCAAGCGTGATGCAAGTCGCCAGCACTCCGCATACTTTCGGGCCGAGTGTCTTGCGGTGCGACGACATGTCCTTGCGTGCTCCTTCGTGAAGAGTCAAACTCAACAACGCGGCTGAGCTTGTCGGAAGTCGGCTCCTGATCGGCTGGTCACGGCGGAGCGTGACGGCGACTTTCAGTGACCGGGGATTTCAGCGACGCGCAGGTTGCGGAACGACAGGTCTGTCGTCGGATCGTGACCTTGCAGGCTGATGTGGCCCGGTTCGAGGCGGAGGCCCTGGCGGGGGTTGTCATTCGGTTCGCGGGTGTCTTCCCAGTTGGTCACCCAGTAGCCGTTGACCCAGACGGCGATCTGCGTTCCGGATGCGACGAGTGTCGTCGTGAACCATTCGTTGTCACTGGGGATGACGCGACGGGCTTCCGTCCTGCGGAAGATGGCACCGGTGCCAGCGTTTGTTGGCTGCGTACGATCGTCCCCTTTCCAGCCATTGTGGATCTGGACCTCATAGCCGTGCGACGGGGCTTCCTCGGTCCCCTGCTTGGCGCGGAAGAAGTAGCCACTGTTCAGTGCATCCCCACCGTCGGCAGGATTATGATGGCAGATGGCCTCCGCCTGAAACACGAAATCGCCGTACGTCCCTTCGGTTTCGAGGAAGCCCTGTTTCTCGGCTGTGACATGGATCGTGCCGTCCTCGACGGTAAAATCGGCTTGCGACCCCGGCACGACTCGCCAGCCGGTCAGATCCTCACCGTTGAACAGGTCCGTCGTGCTGAGCGGTTTGAGCAGGATATTCTTGAACTCGACTTTGCCCTGATTGTGTTGCAATCCGACGAAGCCCGATGTCGGTCCGTCCGGTTGCTCGTCCATGAAATCGAGGACCACTTCGCCGTCCAGCCTGACGATCGAATGGTCTCCCTCCAGCGTGACGTGGAATGTGTGCCAGTCACCCGAGGCGACGATCGGCTCGTCGGTCTGTTTGAGGTCGACATAGCTGCCGGTCGTGTGTCCGGTCGGATGTGCGTCGGCCAGATTCAATTCGTATGTATCCGTTTGAGCATTCATTGGTTGATGAACCGTCCGCAGAAAGACACCACTGTTACCTCCCGGCTCGTAACGGAAGTCGCACTTCAGCTCGTAGTCGGCGAACGGCACGGTCGTATGAATGATGCCGATCGGTCCGGTGTCCGAGGTGATGCAGCCGTCCGCCACATGCCAGTTGACGGTTTCGTCACTCGACTCCCATCCGTACAGCGTGTATCCATCAAACAGACTGATCCACCCCTCCGTAATCTGCTCCGGCGACAGCGGGTTGTGGTAGTCGATCGCGGTTTTCGTCTGCTCCTCCCCGGCAACTTCCGCATCGGGCGGTTCGGTGGTGCTTGATGCCGCTGTTGTTGAAGGTGCCGGTGCGGCTGGAGGTGTCTTCGAGCACGATGCGGTCACGAGCAGGACGAGGAGTCCCGTCACACTGACGAAACGAAAGTGAGAGCGAGTCATTCTGAGTCTTCCGCCTTTTTCGTGGTCAAATGAAAACAGTGTCACATGTCGTACAGCGCTATTTGGCGATGCTCCAACGCAGGTAAGCCTCGATGAGCGGTTCGATCGCGCCGTCGAGGACCTCGAACGGGTTACTTGTCTTGAGGTCCATTCGGTCGTCCTTGACGAACTGTTGAGGCTGGAGGACGTAGTGGCGGATCGTCTGGCCGCCGAAGCCGATCCTGGACTTCTCGCCGCGATGGGCAGCCAACTCCGCGTCCTTCTTCTCCTGCTCCATCTGATACAGCTTCGCGAGCAGCATCTTGCGAGCAGTCGCCCGGTTCTTGTGCTGAGAGCGTTCGTTCTGACAGTAAACGACTGTTCCCGTCTCCAGATGCGTGAGGCGGATCGCAGACTCGGTCTTGTTGACGTGCTGGCCCCCTGCCCCACCGGCTCGCATGGTGTCTTCGCGGATGACCTTCTTGTCGTCCCAATCAATCTCGATATCCGCTTCCTCGCCAAAGTCGGGCGTGACGTCGACCGCTGCGAACGACGTCTGCCGGCGACCGGCTGCATCGAACGGGCTGATGCGGACGAGACGGTGATTCCCCGTCTCTCCCTTGAGATACCCGTAAGCGAACGGACCCTTGATGTTCAGCGTCGTGTTGCGTATGCCGGCTTCTTCGCCCTCGGACCGGTCGATGACCTCGACTTTGTATCCGTTGTTCTCGCACCAGCGGAGGTACATGCGTTCGAGCATCTCCGCGAAGTCGGCTGCGTCTGTGCCCCCTTCGCCCGCCTGGATCGCGAGATACGCATCGCCCGCGTCTTCCGGGTTGCCCATGGACGCCTGCAACTCAACTGCGTCGAGTTGGGTTTCCAGTTTCTCGACCGTTGATCGCAGCTCGGTTTCGGAGTCCCCCGAGTCGTCCTCGTCCGCGAACTCCATCAGCACTTCGAGGTCATCTCCGGCAGCGATCAACTCGCCGAGCGGTTTGGTGGCCGCCTTGAAGCGTGACAACTCGCCGACCGTTTTCTGCGCCGACTCCGAGTTGTCCCAGAAGCCCTGCCCGGCCATCTCCTGCTCAATTTCCGCCATGCGGTTCAGCTTGGCGTCGTAGTCAAAGAGAGTCCTTCAGCTGAACGATGCGCTGAAGCAGTCCGGTGCAGGTGTCGCGAAGTTCGGAGTCCATGAGTGAGGCTGTCCACACAAAGAGGCAAAGGAGATTCAGGTGCCGAATTGTAACCGGACGGTCTGGGGGCGACTAGTGGTGCTTCACAGCTGAGAATTCGGGTTGGGTGGCAGGGTCAGACCAACGGGATGGCCCTGACATCGTGCGTCCAAACACGGGGGCCATCCGCTTCGCTTCTGACCCCGCCACCCGAAAATCAACCCATGGTGCTCCACGAGAGAGCGCTCACGGAGGTTGTTCGCCTGATTCTCGTATCCTGCCGATGAACTTGAGCAGTTGGCGGTTCGCTTTCGTCGATTCGGCGACCTGCGCGCCGCTCTTGAGAGCAAGGAACGACGGCGGCTCGTCGGTCGTCGTCAGATCGACGGCGTCCGGGTCCTGCTCGAAGTCGATCGTGACGAGTTCCTTGAGGGTGTCGATTCTGTCCGACCGTTTTGAGTGATTGGTTGGTTCGAAGTCCTCCTCCAGATCGCCCCAGGATTGGGGCCATCCCCCTCGTGTGCGCACGAGATGACGAACAAGCATCGTCTGCGAATGCCAGAGAGCATTGTCTTCGCGCTCACGAACGACGGCGTTCCTCAGCCAGACGAGGCCGATGATGGGCGTCAGAATTATAAACGCCAGAATGACGACCGAGGCGACCGACGTGAATCGGCGCCGAAGATTCCCGAAAGCGACCGTTCGTGGTGGTGCTTCCGTCTGTGGCTCATCCGTGGGAGACTCAAGCTCACTCACGAGGATTGCTCATCAACCCGGACATCGGAGTGACGATCAACGCCGAAGAACCGTCTGGTGAGCCATGACGCTGCCGTCGTGGCCAAGATGCAGGATGCGATCAACCAGAGCAAACTGTCTGGGCTCAGGATGAGGTGAAGCAAACTCAGCAGCACGGTGAACACAGCCATAAAAACCAGGGTCTCACTGATCCGCCCCTGCATCACTCCACGCCACTTCCCATACAACAGGAAAGGGACCATCCCAACTGAACACCAGAAAAGGTAAAGGTCTAGATAAGGAGTCAGATGCTGGTCACACCACCCCGCACCGATAAAACCGAAGACGACCAGACACACTGCGACGATGACATCAAGACCAATGACCAACAAATCGCCGAGATCACGCCACATCGTGAGGTTCCTGGTAGCTGAATGAATGTTCGTCACTCATGACGTCGGCACATGCAGCCCAATGCCCGAATATGTGAATCCGCGTTTGACCATCTTGTGTGGATTGTAAAGGTTGCGGCCGTCGAAGATCACGGGGGATTTCATCTTGTGCTTGAGGTAATCGAAGTCCGGATTGCGGTACTCGTTCCACTCGGTGACGATCGCCAGGGCATCCGCATCGGGGAGAGCATCGTACTGGTGTTTGTGATACGTGACGACATCGCCCAGTTCCTGTTGAACATTCTCCATCGCGACCGGGTCATGCACGTGCACCTCGGCACCCGCGTCGAGCAACTGCCGGATGAGCACGAGTGACGGGGCCTCGCGAATGTCGTCGGTGCGAGGCTTGAAGGCGAGGCCCCAGATGGCGATCTTCCTCCCCTTCAGGTCGCCGTTGAAGTGGCTGTCGAGTTTGCCGAACAGGACTGACTTCTGCCGATCGTTGATATCGTCGATCGCCTTGAGCATCGTCATGGTCAGCCCTTTCTCATGGGCGACATGATTGAGGGCTCGCACGTCCTTCGGGAAGCAGGACCCACCGTAACCGACGCCGGGAAACAGGAAGGCGAAACCAATCCGCTCATCGTGACCGATGCCTCGGCGCACGTCGTTGATGTCCGCCCCCACATGTTCGCACAGGTTGGCCATCTCGTTGATGAAGCTGATCTTCGTCGCCAGCAGGCAGTTGGCGACGTACTTGGTCATCTCTGCACTCTCGCGATTCATTGAGATAAACGGCTTATCCGTGCGAAGGAAGGGCCGGTACAACTCCTGAAGCACTTCCGCGACGTCTTCCCGCTCGACGCCGACGACCACACGGTCCGGCTTCGTGAAGTCATCAATCGCGCAGCCCTCCTTGAGGAACTCCGGGTTCGAGGCGACATCGACCTCACGCCCCGTTTTCTCTCGCAGGAGATTGGCGACCTTCTGATTGGTCCCGACCGGCACCGTGCTTTTGACCACCACGACCACATCATCCGCGAGGTGCGGCGCGATCGACTCGGCTGCCGCCATGATGTACTTGAGGTCCGCTGCGCCTTCGTCCGATTGTGGTGTGCCGACTGCAAGGAACACGCACTTTGCCTCGGGGACGCACTCCGACACGTCAGTCGTGAAGGACAGTCGCTCCCCCTTGACGTTCCGCAGCACCATCTCAGTCAGCCCGGGCTCGTAGATGGGGATGTCCCCCTGCTTGAGCCTCGCGACCTTCCGCTCATCGATGTCCACACACGTGACTTCGTTACCACTGTCCGCAAAACACGTCCCGGTCACGAGCCCCACGTAACCGGTCCCGATCATCACAACTTTCACTGAATCGCTCCTTGATCTCCGCTTGGTTGAAATTTTTTTACCGCAGAGGGCGCGGAGATCGCAGAGAGGCATTCATCATTTCTCTGCGAACTCCGCGCCCTCTGCGGTCATTACTCAAGTCTCACTCATCCTCTCGCCATACTGTTGCTCGTAGTACTTCATGTACTCACCCGACTTGATGCGGTCGACCCATGCGGTGTGATCCTGGTACCACAGAATCGTGTCATTGAGGCCCTCCTCAAAGGTGACCTGTGGTGCCCAGCCGAGTTCTCGTTCGGCCTTGCTGCAATCGATCGCGTATCGCAGGTCGTGACCGGGCCGGTCCTTCACGTAGGTGATGAGCGACTCCGGCTTGTCGAGCAGTTTGAGCAGTAGCTTCGTCAGGGCGATGTTCTGCATCTCACATTTGCCGCCGAAGTTGTAGACCTCGCCGATCTGCCCCTTCCGCATGGCTGCCTCGATCCCACGGCAATGGTCGAGCACATGAATCCAGTCGCGGACGTTCTTGCCATCGCCATAAACGGGGACGGATTCGTCCGCCATCAACTTCGAGATGAACAACGGCAGCAGCTTTTCCGGGAACTGATATGGCCCATAGTTGTTCGAGCAGCGGGTAATGATGCCGGGGAAGTCGAACGTGTGACAGTAACTGCGGACCAGCAGGTCGGCAGACGTCTTCGACGCGGAGTACGGACTGTTCGGAGCCAGCGGCGTCTCCTCCGTGAAGAACCCTTCATCCCCCAGCGATCCGTACACCTCATCGGTCGACACCTGCACATAGCGAGGCACCTCACGCTTGCGGGCGGCGTCCAACAGCACCTGCGTGCCGACGATGTTCGTCTGAATGAAAGGACCTGAATCAAGAATGCTGCGGTCGACGTGACTCTCCGCAGCGAAGTTCACGACCGCATCGATCGGCCCTTCACCCAGTACGCCATCGATGAACGCCGCATCGCAGATGTCCCCTTGCCTGAAGGTGTACCGCGAATCGCTCTCGATGTCCGCAAGATTCTCCGGGTTGCCGGCATAGGTGAGCTTGTCGATATTGACGATCGCCAGCCCCGGGTCCGTCGCCAGCAGATGCCGCACGAAGTTCGACCCAATAAACCCACATCCTCCAGTGACAATTATCCTCTGCATCAGAACTCGCTCCCTCTTGTCGTCAATGTTGAATGATCACATGTTTGTCGGAAGGAGATCAGCCACACGGATCGAAAGCGTCGTGTCCCCGATCGTGAGGTCCAGCGACTCCGACTCAAGGGCGATGTGCTGATCCTGATAAGCCGCCGACTCCGGCAGCGGATTGCGATAGACCTCGACCTGCCGATCCGGGAGATTGACAATCCAATACTCCCGGATTCCCTCGCCCGCATAGTATTCCGTCTTGCGGCGGTCCTTGATGAGCGAAGTTTCCGCAACCTCGATGATGGCAGCGATCTCTTCTCCTGCCGGGTGATGGTCGAGATACCTTGCTGCCGGTCCGATGACAACCGCGAGATCCGGCTCTGGCTCATTGCCAGCGGCCTGCACTGCCGACTGCACACGAACTCGCCATTCGACCGGCAGAGTCTTGCTGAGCAATTCCTGGATGATCTGCACGACGGCTGCATGTTCGGGGCCCTGGGTCATTTTGGTGACGATCCATCCTTCAAGAAACTCGAACCGCGATCCATTCTCCAGCACCCCCGAGTCTCGGATCTGCCGATACTCCTCCAGTGTCAACCTTCGAGCCTGAAACGGCGGCGGAGATGCATTCGCCTCGCTCGAATGTTCCTGAATCAAATCGGTCGCCATTCCCTCACCTCGTGTCCAATCGCTCATCTGCCAGTATCCCGCGACGATCCCTCAGAGGTCAATCTCCGATCCGCTCTCAGTGTGGAGATACCCCTCACAGGCACGAACGGAAGTTTAGCGGAAGAGACGATCGCTGGGGATGCCGGTTACGAGATGGACGTCATCGACGCCACGTCCAACGGGCTGCGGACGCCGACTCCCGGCTTGGCCATCACGTGGGTGTAAATCATCGTCGTTTCGACGTTCTTATGACCGAGCAGGTCCTGCACCGTGCGAATGTCGTAACCGTTTTCCAACAGATGTGTCGCAAAGCTGTGCCGCAGCGTATGGCAGGTAACGCGTTTGTTGATCCGGGCGAATTCGGAAGCCTGATTGACCGTGCGATCCACCGCGCTCGGATGCGCGTGCCAGCGAATGCGGCGTCCTGTCTCCTTGTCCAGGCGAATCACGGCTGACCCGAACACAAACTGCCACCGCAAGTCGCGTGCTGCACTGTGTCGCCGGTGTTCCAGACTGGTCGGGACAGGCGCGTATCCCGCGCCATGCTCCACATCATGTTCATGCCGCAAGCGGACGAATTCGACCTGCCCTTTCAGTCTCTCTTCCAGAGACTGTGGCAGCATCGTGACTCGGTCCTTGTTTCCCTTACCGCCGCGAATGATGATCTGACCACGGTCGAAATCGAGATCGACGACTCGGATCTTGCAGCATTCCGAGATGCGCATGCCGGTCCCGTACAGGAGTTCCACAATGAGTCGGTGAGATGCATTCGCCGGCAGGGCCGCGATCAGTCGGCGGACTTCATCCTTGGAGAGCACCGTGGGGAGCCGCTTCGGCTTACTGGCCCGCACAGCATCCAGCGAACCCAGCGGCTGTTCGAGCACATGCCGGTACAAAAACAGAATCGCTCCCAGCGCCTGGTTCTGCGTACTTTCCGCCAGCCGACGATTGACCGCCAGATGGGTGAGAAATGCTTCGACCTCCTTCTCCCCCATCTCTCGGGGATGAATCCATTGACCAGTGCGATTGTGGTGGAACCGCAGGAATTCCTCGACCCAGCGGCTGTAGGTCTGAATGGTCCGCTTGGCCAGCCGTCGCACTTCACACGCCGCCCGATACTGTTCGAGGAGTTTCATCCTCGCAGTTTGCCGCGCAAGAATCGATCCGTCAATTCACGCGACAGAATCGACCTATCCCCGTTCCTAATCGGGCATTGACGACCAACCGAGCTCCAAGTATTCTCGATGCGGATCGTTGAGAGATAACCAAGTTATGCCACCAGACAATTGTCCTCAAACTCTTAAGCGATTCCAAGATAAGCGACTGTTTGACGAACCCACACAATCGACGCAATTCACTTCGTAAACTTACTGGGAAGTAAAATGGCTCAAATTGCTGTAATTCTGATCCGTGTTGTTTTCGGTTTGATTCTCGGATTTGCAGGACTGATCGTGTTTGGACAGGGCGCGATTATGATCGCGAACGCTGATTTCCCGTCGTGGGGCCTGGTTCTGACGATGCTGGCTGGGCTCACCATCGGATCTGGGATTATGTTTGGTGCATGGCGTCTACTAGCATCAACTTTGCGAATGCCTAAACAAGCCGCTTCGTAATTTGGCCTGCAAATCAGCAACGCAAACTGGTTGATTGTGGCATAACAAGTCGATGCACCGGAGCGGACAAAGGGCGGCCCCGCTCGTCTCCGCTCGGTATAACCAGTCGTCCGCCCGGTGATCTTAATCGTTCGCCGACTCATCCACCATGAATCTCGAAGGCAGGATTGCAACCAACAGGGATGCGCCTCAACTTGCCGCGATGAATCAACAACTGATTCGCGACGAGGGCCATCGCAATTCCATGTCGGTCGCCGAGCTCGAAGACCGAATTAGGAACTGGCTCGTCGATGAGTACCAAGCGTCGATCTTCATGGTTGATGGATCAACCGCTGGCTATGCACTTTACAAACAGGAACAGGACTGGACTTACCTCCGCCAATTCTTCATCTTGCCTGAACTGCGACGGCGAGGACTTGGCCGCGCAGCTATGGAATGGCTGATTCAGAACCCGTGGAGGAATGCTTTCCGCATTCGCCTCGACGTCTTGGTCGGCAACACCGATGGCGTGTCATTTTGGCGATCACTCGGATTTCAAGACTATTGCATTACGATGGAAATGGACGCGTCGCCAAACGACGATTCTGATAAACTGTGACATTGGGTCGTGCAGAATGGTCGCTCGTTACAAGCCCCAACATCGGCGAACAAACGGTTGAACGTGAGCGGCGGATCACGTCGGTTCTGACGTCAAAGGTTGCTGGCCGCCGCCACGTTAACCGAAACGTTCTGCGATGAGAATCAGATCATGAATCACAATGCTGATATCGAGAGCGATACTCCACGGACTTCCGGCTTTGGTGTTCATATTCTCTGCGTTCTTGTGGTACTTGTTCCAACACTCCTCTTTCTCTACCCGATAATCGTCTTCGTCTCTGATCCGTTCGGTGGTAATGATGAACGCGCCGACGTAAATCCATCACATGCATTCTCTCAGCTTACGGGCTGGCAATTGCCCAGCACCGCCTCCATCCTCGAAAGCACCAATTCACACAGTGGATTCAAGAACGACGGCGACTATGTGCTGATCGTCAACATGCCCCCTGTGGAACTGCAATCTCTGTTGGAGAGCGACCCAAATACTTGGCTAGACTGTCCTCTTGCCCCAGAGATAGTACATTACGCATGGTCACTTCCTGTTCACTCAGGGACACAATACTACGGCAAACGAACATCCGAGTCCGACACGAATTGGCATCGGGGACATGTGGTGATCGTAAACCCTGAATCGGGGATGGTCTGGGTGTACGAGTGGAAGGTGTAAAGCAAATCGCAGAACAAAGCCGTGAACCGGAGCACTCATTTACGCGGCAACTGAAATCAACGTCTTCCGTTCGTGCCCGGTTACGGCGGTCGTTCGTC